>JAUZPH010000001.1 GCA_030706065.1 Bacillota bacterium
CGTTTGAGGGGCGTGTGAGCAATCGTACGGGTTCAAGTCCCGTCTCTCGCACCAAAATTATATATGTTCTGAAATATGCGTTAAGCTCTTATTTTGAACCTACATCAATTTTACGGGAGTTCAATATTCTGATGAGGATATGTACCATCTTGTGAGACCTATAACGGCATTGAAGGCGATAGAGACATCAATGAGGACACCCACCTATCGAGAGATAGGTGTCAAAATAGAGTACCGGTATTTTGGATATAAATATGAATTAATAGAGAGGTATACCTCTCTTTTTTCATTTTTTGTTATTGTCGACACACCTTGTAAGTTTCATGTATGGCAAGGTTTAATAAAAGATACGTAAAGTCATCATATTTTTAAAATACATATTATGCAGAAGGGAATTGGGAGGTAGATGTAGAATAATTAAATATCAGGGTGAGGTGAAATTATGTTTGATTTGGAGATTTGTTTTGATGATATAAAACTGTCCAGCATATATCAAGAGGATCTGCCGGAGGTACAAAAGTGGATGCAGGAGCAGGTTATAACAAGCTCGGAGGTTGGATGGACTAATATAGATGAATTGCAGGACAGATTTTTAGAATATTATATGAGTGAGAATGAGATTTTCCTTAAGATTGAAAAAGGAACCGGTATTATTGGAATCTTTAAGGGAAGAGTTGAGTTTAAAAACCCCAATGAATTATTAATCTGGTGTTTTATTATAGACAGCAGTTTCAGGGGTATGGGAGTAGGGAGCAGAATACTGAAAGAAGTGATAAGTTTTTTTGAAAACAATTATGGAATTTATACCTTCTCTACCGGTATAATTGAAGGAAGTATAAAAGCTCTGCGCTTCTGGAATAAAAATGAATTTATTCTCCATAGAGTTTCCAAGAGCTTCTTTAATGTGAAGGGAGAGGAGAGGGATATGATCATTTTAAAAAGAGAGGAAAAGCTGGAGGTGCTTTAGGCTCTGTCACAAATATTGGGAATATTCCGTACCTGGCTTATGTGTGTTCGAAGTTGTGAGAGTATGCCTTTGGTCTTGTTATACAGATACGGAAATTTAAACCTTTAGTATTCACCTGAGAAAATAGCGAATCTTCAACGATTTTTCGAAGGCGATAGATTAAGATATAAATTTCCGCAGCTATAAATGATTATATAAAAATTATATACGAAGAATTAGGAGAAAAGTTCGAAAGATATTCAAAAAAGTTACCAAATATGGATACTTTTTATTGACTTTTTAATTTGTACAAACTATAATTTTAGGTGAGCTGAATCCCCGTAGGGGGTACGGAGGAACCAATTATTGGGGTTAATCTGATTTGGACAAGATGTCCAGGCCAGTAGGGTAACCTTCACCCGAACCCGTCAGCTAACTCCGGAAGCGAAAGGAGGGTTTTTATGAAAACTTTTAGAGGAAAAGTGCTATCTGCAGGTGTATTCGTTTTCGCGTTATGCATAGGCATGCATTTTGGCGGAAAAACTGTTAAGGCAGATACTGTAGGTGGTACCCAGGAAGGTGTAGTTATCAAGACGGCAACGGTTTCGACTAAAAAGGTAATTAAAATTCCCCAGAAAGAGGTCGTAACTACTGAGTCCACAAAAACTTCCACAAAGAGCTCTTCAAGAGGATTAAGTGGGGGAACTGCCATTGCAAATGGAAGCACCAGTGACGTTGTTCAGTATGCATTTCAGTTCTTAGGAAAGCCTTATGTATATGGAGGTACCGGTCCAAAAGCCTTTGATTGTTCAGGCTTTACTTCCTATGTATACCACCATTTCGGGGTGGAATTACCCCGTACAGCGGCAGATCAATCCTCTGTTGGTGCAGCAGTTTCAAAAAGTGAGTTAAGGCCAGGGGACCTGTTATTCTTTAATACTCGTGGGTATATATCTCATGCGGCATTATACATTGGAGACGGTCAATTTATTCATGCAGCAAATGAACAGAGTGGTGTAACAATCAGCAATCTCAGTACAGGATATTATGAAAAGACATATGTTGGAGCTAGAAGAATAATGAGATAGTACCAACTAAAACTACCCGGCAAAGTTTGTCGGGTTTTTTTTATTCTAAATTATCACCTCTATCAATACATATGGTATTGGAAAGGGTCTTTTTATACAGCGCATAAGCCGCTGTGAGATTATCCTTCCGATAAAGATGTGAGGTGATAAGATGAAATACACAAGATATGATTTCAGGAGAAGAAAAGAAGAAAAGATTTCAGTAGCGGTTATATTTATAAGCATAATCCTGGCAGCAGTCCTGCTGGGAACGGCATTGTCCAGTTTGTTCATTAAGGGTCAATCCGGTAAGGCAGATTCCGGACAGAAAAGCGGCAGTGGAACAAAATCCTCTTCACAAAACGGTACGGATTCGGAAGCAGGAGCAGTTCCGTTAAAATTCCTGATTATCCAGGGTGGCAACTTTACTAATGAGAGCTATGCCATGACTTTAAAGGAAAGCCTGAAAGCGATTGTTAATCCGTTCTCCGTGAAGGAGGAGGATGGGAAAACAAGGGTACTAGCCGGAATTTTTAACGAGGATGAATATGAGGCAGCACTAAAGAAGCTTACTGATAAAAGCCTGGATAACAGCAAGATGACCTATGAGATAAATATTGAAGATCAGTCCTGTCTGGAGATTGAGGAGATAATAAGAGCCCATTTGAGGTGCCTTACCCCTCTTACAGAGCAGAATACCATATCTGTAAAGACAGATGATATCAAAAAGTGGCTTCCTACTCTTCCGGCAGTGAAGGAAAACAGCAAACACTTCAAGGAGCTTGAAGCTTACAAGACATATATAAGTTCTCTACCTGCAGAAATTGGAAAAGATAAAGTAGAGGAAAATTACATATATATTTACAATCTGCTCAAAAAGGTCGGAACAAAGATATAAGGAAAAGCATGCAGGATGTATCTCAGGATACATCCTTTTTCGTGCTCTCAGACAGCAAAATTTTATTGTTAAAATGTAAACATACTTGTTTATAACTGTATTAAGTGATAAACTATAAAAGATGTTATGTATAGAGACAGGAAAGTCCCTATCATGCATTGGCAGCGGTAGAATCGTATAGATGTATTCAAAAGTTGCTGCGGGGAAATATAAATAACTTGTGTATTTTTGTAAAAGTGGGGGATGGAATTGAAAGGTTCGGGAAAGTCTTCGATATTTTTTGTATTCCTGATTTTATTGGGAGCCTTGACCGGAAGCCTCCTGGGAGAGATGCTTGGCGATATCACCGTACTAAGTTTTTTAAAACACGTATATAGTATTGGAACCTCTTCACCGGTTACGCTGAATTTGAAGGTAATAACCTTTACCTTCGGATTTAATTTAAATATGAATATGATGTCTATAATTGGTGTAATTGTGGCAATAATACTGTATAGAAAATATTAGGGTGTGATAATCGATGAAGATAATACTGGCCTCGGCGTCTGAAAGGAGAATAGAACTTCTTAAGAGGGTTGTAGAGGACTTTTCTGTAATTGTGAGTAATTTTGACGAAGAAAGCGTAGAATTTAAAGGTGACTTCGGAAGCTATGTTAATGAGTTATCTAAAGGAAAGGCCTTTGCAGCTGCATACCAGGCTGATGAGGAAGCCTATATTATAGCCTGCGATACGATAGTTGCCTGTGACGGAAAGGTTTTAGGGAAGCCGAAGGACAGGGATGATGCAATTGAAATGCTGAAAATGCTCAGCGGGAAATCCCACGAGGTCTATTCCGGAGTTACTGTTTTATGTTGCGGCAGTGGTGATTTTGAGAGTGATTTTGTTAGGACTGAGGTTCGTTTTTCGAAGCTCTCGGAAGAGGAAATCTCAAAATACGTAGATACCGGCGAACCTATGGATAAGGCAGGTGCCTACGGAATTCAGGGCTATGGTGGTGTGTTTGTGGAAGGTATCTGCGGATGCTATTACAGTGTTGTGGGGCTTCCGATAAACAGGCTTAAATACATACTGAGGGATATGGGGGTAAATCTTTAAAAGGAGTAGTGTAATGGAAAACACGCTGAAGATTATGGATTTACCTGAAAATGAAAGGCCCAGGGAAAGGCTTATTAGGTTTGGACCGGAGACTCTTTCAAACAGCGAGCTTTTGGCGGTTATACTGGGAAAGGGCAGTAAAGGAGAAAATATTGTAAGCCTCAGCAACCGCATACTCATGGAATGCGGTGGGCTCAACGGCCTTCTAAGCTGCACCGGAGAGGAATTTATGAAACTCAGAGGCATAAAGGAGGCTAAAGCTGCCCAACTGTTGGCTTTAGCTGAAGTGTCAAAGAGATTCAGGTCTTACCGGTCCGGTGATGAGTACAGGGTTAAGTCCCCTGAAGATGCCGCCGGTATAGTAATGGAATCAATGAGATACCTGAAGCAGGAGGTTCTGAGGGTAATTCTGCTGAATACTAAAAATGTGGTAATACTTTCAAAGGATGTTTCCATGGGGAGTGTAAATTCTTCCATCGTACACCCGAGGGAGGTTTTCACGGAAGCAGTAAAGCGGTGTGCCGCTTCCATAATTATCTGTCATAATCATCCGTCCGGAGATCCCACACCCAGCAGTGAGGATATAAATATAACTCACAGATTGAAGGAATGTGGCAAATTACTGGGGATAGAAATTATAGATCATTTAATTATCGGAAACGGTACGTATATAAGTTTAAAGGAAAAAGGATTTTTGTAACTGAAAGGAGAAACATTTTATGGGATTATTTTCAATATCAAGAGATATGGGTATAGATTTAGGTACGGCAAATACTCTGGTTTATGTTAAGGGAAAGGGAATAGTGTTAAGAGAACCTTCCGTAGTAGCAATCAACAGTATGAACAAAAAGGTGCTGGCAGTAGGTGAAGAGGCAAAGAAGATGATTGGAAGAACACCGGGTAATATTGTAGCCATTAGGCCTATGAAGGATGGAGTTATTGCAGATTTTGATGTTACCCAGATGATGCTTAAAAAGTTCATTAGCAAGGTTATCGGAAAGAGTGCCTTTGCCAGCCCAAGAATAATTGTGTGTTACCCTTCCGGAGTTACCGAGGTTGAAAAGAGAGCTATAGATGAGGCTGCAAAACAGGCCGGAGCAAGAGAGGTAGTTCTCATGGAGGAGCCAATGGCTGCCGCTATTGGAGCAGGATTACCGGTAGATGAACCAACAGGCAGTATGATTGTCGACATTGGAGGGGGTACTACCGAGGTAGCCATCATATCTCTGGAAGGTATTGTAACCAGCAAGTCCTTAAGAATAGCAGGAGATGAGCTTGATCAGGCAATAATCAGCTACATAAAGAAGGAATACAACCTGATGATTGGCGAAAGAACTGCCGAAAGTGTGAAAATGGAATTAGGCTCAGCTTTCCGAATGGAAGAAGAAAAGGATATGGATATAAAAGGCAGAGATTTGGTTTCAGGTCTGCCAAAGACAATAACTGTAACTATGGAACAGATTAGAGAAGCGTTAAAGGAACCTATATCAGCAATTATAGATGCTATAAAAACCACCTTGGAAAAAACCCCTCCGGAACTGGCTGCAGATATTATGGATAAGGGAATAATGCTTGCAGGCGGAGGTGCACTGCTTAAAGGGCTTGATAAACTCATAAACCATGAGACCCATATGCCTGTTCATATAGCTGAGTCACCTCTGGATTGTGTGGCACTGGGTGCAGGGAAAGCTCTGGAGTACTTTGACAGGATAAGCAAAAGAAGAGGATAGGCATGAAATTTTTCAGAAATAAACTGGCAGTAGCTGTTGCAATACTGTCAGTTACATTTTTAATAGCCATTGCATATACCGCTAAAAGGGATAACAAGAACTTTCTCGAAGGCGGAGTAGGCACAGTTTTTAACAAGGTTCAAGGTGCGTTCTATAGTGCTAATAGTAAAATTGATGATTTTTTCAGCTTCATTGTTCATTTTTCCGAAGTAAAAAATGAGAATGAGGAACTTAGAAAAGAAAATGCAGAACTGCAAAACCAGGTTCTTAATTATAACAGTCTGAAAAGCGAGAATGAAAACTTGAGGGAACAGGCTAAATTTGAACAGGCAAATGCCTACTACGACTTTGTGGGATGCAATATTGTTTCCGTACCGGGAGCATCAATGCTGGATACGTTTATTCTGGATCGTGGTAAAAAGGATGGAGTAATCAAAGGAAGAATTGTACTTACGGCACAAGGACTGATAGGACAAGTGTCCACTGTAAGTGATACATGGTGTACTGTTGAAAGTATTTCCAGCGAGAATATAGGCGTTGGTGCCCTTGATTTGACAACTAATGATCAGGGTATAATAAGGGGTTATAAAGACAGTAACGGAAACCCGATGGCAAAAATGACCTATCTACCTCTTGAATCCAATATTAAGGAGGGAGACGTAATTGTTACCTCCGGAGATGGACAGAAATATCCAAAGGGTATCAGGATAGGAACTGTGGTATCCGTTGAGGATGACAAGGCAAGAGTGATGAAAAATGCTGTCATAAAACCTTTTGTTGATTTAAACAGATTGGATCAGGTGCTTATAATATTACCCAAGGACAGAAGTGCGAGAGATTATATAGGGGAGGAAATCAAACAATGAAAAGGGTTGTTGTGATATTGATGTGTGTATTTCTATACATTATAGATAACACACTCCTCCCTTTTTTAAATATAAAGGGCTATTATCCCAGTGCCTTATTTATTTTTCTTATATTTTATTCCATAAACAATGATTATTGGGAAGCAATCAAGGTAGGGGTAATTGCAGGACTTCTTCAAGATTTGTACTTTAGCCAGGCCTTGGGAATCAATCCTCTGGTAAATATGCTTACATGTGTTGCAGCAGTAAAAGTCGGAGAGAATATTTTTAAAGAGAAAAGGCTCATACCGGTAATGGCGCTTTTTGCATTATCCTTCTTAAGAGGGCTTTGTGTATTCTCCCTGTTGTATGTTATTGGGTTGAAAGCAGATTATAAGTCAACATTGTATGTTTCCATCTATAATGCAGTACTTTCGATATTTATGTATAAGCCTTTATATAAACTTCTCCAGAAACCATTTATGAAAAAGCAGTGGAAATTTGAAAAATAGCCAATGGAAAAAGGCAGTTTGTATCTATATTTGGTACAAACCGCTTTTTTTTACTTTCAATATGGAAGGATTTATGGTATAAGTATTATAATGGATATATGCCCATATTGAGGCATTATTTTATATTTTGAGCTTTTTGATGGGATGCCAATTGGGAGGGGCGACATATGAAGAAAAAAAGGTTTTTCTCGAGGTATACTGCACTGGTTATAGTGATGCTTATGATATTTTCCTTTATGGGATACAGGCTGTCGGATATTCAAATTGTTAATGCGGATTACTACATGGACAGGTCCAATAATCAGGCTGTAAGGCAGATATCTCTGGCTGCCCCGAGAGGAAAGATTATTGACAAGAACAATGTGGTTCTAGCTGACGACAAGCAGAGCTATAATCTGGTCTATATGGAGACTAATGAGGGAAAGGAGAATTTCTTTGATACCTTTCAGGAGGTATTCAGAATCCTTGACAGCAGTGTGAGAAAAAATTCTGATGGTACCGAGAGCAGGGATCAGCTTCTGGATGAACTGGAGCTCAAAGTCAATCCGTACAGATTTGAATTCAACAGCAGTGCCAATGATACCGAAACGAAAAAAACTCTGGAACTCCTGTTTAAAAGGAACAGGGGACTCAACGATGTAGTAAGACAAAGGCTTTATAAAAACAAGACAGAGGCCGAGCTTACAGAAACTGAAAAGGCGAAGGTCAGCGAGGAACTCCTTAAAATAACCCCGGAGGAAGTCTTTGACTATCTTGTGGTGAAATATGACCTGTGGAAGATGCTGAATCTGGGTGAGGAAGAATCTGCCGAGCTTTTTGCAAAAAGAAGAAAAGGTGAAATAACAGATAAGGATATAACAAAGATGGTACTTGATAAATTTCCACCTGAGCTTGTTAGAAAGTACCTGGTTGTTAAGGATGCAATATATCTCCAGAACTTTTCCAGTTATAAGCCTGTTACAATAGCGGCAAATATCGATAAGCAGTCGGCATTTTTATTTGAGCAGGTGAAAAATAACCTGCCCGGAATCGATATATCCCTTCTTCCAATTAGAACCTATCCTTACGGTCAGTTAGGGTCGAATTTTATAGGATACATATCCAAGATTAGTGCTGCAAGCAAGGAGAAATATGAGGAGAGGGGCTATGACGTAAGTACTGACTATATTGGCACTGCCGGGCTGGAGAGTGCTTTTGAGGATAGGCTCCGAGGGTCAAAAGGCGGCACCACTGTAAGGATTAATAAGGAAGGAAGACAGACAGAAGAATTATTCAGCCTTGAACCCTATCCGGGGCAGAATATGATTCTCACCATAGACAGCAAGCTGCAGTCCATTGCTGAACGTGCTCTTCAGGATAAAATGACGGAACTGCAGACAACGAACAGGCTTCATAGAGAAGGCTCCGGTATAATGGATACCGGTAATGCCACCAGGGGGGCTGCAGTGGTTATCGATGTAAATACCGGAGGAGTGATTGCAATGGCAAGTCTACCGGGCTATGATCCAAATCTCTTCTCTACTCCGGGGAGGATGACACCTGAGCTCAGCGCGCAGTTTTTTAGCCCGGATCTGGAGAACTTCGGTAAGCAGTATATACAGAGGATGGGGCTTGACAAATATGGAACGACGATAGACAAGCTATTTCCGGTGGATTCAATGGATAACAGTAAGGCTGTAAGAAAGGATGAGTCTAATATTTATCCCAAACCATTCACCAATTATGCCACATACCCTGTCCCTCCGGGATCAACGTTTAAGCCCCTTACCTCAGTTGCAGTCCTTGAAGAAGGAATAGTTACTCCGGAGAGCAGGATAAAGGACCTGGTACATTTTTCTCTACCGGGGGGTACACAAACCTGGGCCTGTTCATCGGCATATGGACATGGATTGGTGGATATAAGGACTGCCCTTGAAAAGTCATGTAACTATTTCTTCTATCAGTCCGGATATGATTTATATAAGAAGGAAGGCCTTGACTGCCTGGCGAAATATGCCTGGAAGTTCGGATTGGGCACGGACCCTAATTCCAATGCAAAGCAATCCACTGGACTGGAGATATCGGAAGGCTTCGGAAATGTATACAGCAATGCATATAATAAAAACCAGTGGGCTTTTTATTCAAAAATCTATATCGCTCAGAAGCTGAATGCCGGAAGCTATACTGCAGGTACCAATGCAACAGTAAGGTATACACCTTTGGATATCAGTACAAACAAAAAGGACAGCGATGAACTGGCAGCTGCAAAGGAAGCATTAAAATCCAAGGTTGTACAGTATATTCAGGGTGATTATGATATGAATAATTCATTCTCCATATATATGAAGATGAAAAACGATCTGATTCCCTTGTTCAAGAACATCATAAATGCCATGCCTGAGGATCAAAAAGGGAAATATAAGAAGGACGATCCTCAAAATATGGCAGAGGCTATATCTACCTATGTTACATTTGATATGATCACTCAGATTACCACGCCAGGTAACATTCTCAATGCCTCAATTGGACAGGGGATGGATAATTTTACACCGGTTCAGTTGGCAAACTATATAGCAACCCTGGTGAATGGAGGAAACAGATATAGTGTGCATCTTGTTGACAAGTTTGAGGATGCTGACGGAAAGGTTGTAGAGGAATTAAAGCCTCAGATAGTAGATAAGATAAATCTTAAAAAGAGTACCGTAGATACTATCAAGCAGGGTATGAGCCTGGTTACCGATGAGGACGGTACTGCAGGAAAAACATTTGTGAACTTTCCAATACCTACTGGAGGAAAAACCGGTTCTGCTACATTTAAGGAAAATGGAGTTCAGGAAGCTGTGGGAAGAACCTCCTATGGAGTGTATGTTGGCTTTGCACCCTATGACAAACCGGAGATTGCAGTATGCGTAGTGATTTTCGATGCCGGCCATGGCGGTTATGTGGCAGACGTTGCAAGAGCAATATATGAGGGATATTTCAGAGATCAGCTGAAGCAGGATCCCAAATTTGTACCAAACTTCAGTTATACATTAAATCCATAAAAGAGGAAATAATAATCAATGGCAGTTTGCATTATATAATGTAAGCTGCTATTTTATTACTTGTGTTCCGGTCCGAATTATTGGAGAAGCATCAGTGAGGGAAGGCAGCGGAACCTGGGATTGGTAATGATGCCGGTTAAAGTTTATTTATCAAGGTGGTGTGTGTTATGAAGAAAAAGAGGTTTTTCAACAGATATGCGGCGCTTACTATTGGAATGTTGATGTTATTTTCCTTTATGGGGTACAGATTATCGGATATTCAGATTATAAATGCAGACTACTTCACAGATAGGGCTAATACAAAGGCAATAAGACAAATTGCGGAATATGCACCAAGAGGAAAGATAATTGACAAAAACGGAGTGGTTTTGGCGGAAAACATACAAAGCTATAATCTGATCTACATGGAAACAGATGAAGGAAAAGAGAAGTTCTTCGGCACTTTTCAGGAGGTATTCAAAATTCTTGACAGGTGCAAAAGAAAAAATGATGATGGTACCGAAAGCCGAGAACAGCCCTTTGACGAACTGGAGCTCAAAGTCAATCCTTACAGATTCGAGTTCAGCTGCAGAGGAGACGACACTGAGACAAGAACGGCTATGGAAATACTTTTTAAAAAGAACCGGGGACTGGATGATGTTGTAAGGCAGAAGCTTTTCAAGGATAGGACGGAGGCGGAGCTGACAGAGGAGGAAAAGGCTGTCTTTAACAAGGAACTTCTTAAGATATCCCCTGAAGAAGTGTTTAATTATCTCACTGTAAAATACGACCTGTGGAAGCTTTTGGGGATGAGCCAGGGTGAGGCCAGAAATCTGTTTATAAGAAAGACAAAGGGAGAGATTACGGACAAAGAGATAACAGAAATGGTGCTGAAAAAGTATCCACCTGAATTTTTAAGAAAGTTTATGCTTGTAAAGGACGCCATATATCTGCAGAGCTTTTCCGGGTATAAGCCTGTAACCGTGGCTGCCAATATCGACAAGCGGACGGCTTTTCTCTTTGAACAGGTAAAAAGCAATCTGCCGGGTATAGATATATCCCTTCGGCCAATAAGATGTTATCCCAAGCATGAGCTTGGCTCTAATTTTATAGGGTACATATCAAAAATCAATGCTGCCAGCAGGAGTAAATATGAAGAGAGAGGATACGACATAAGTACGGATTATATAGGTACAGCAGGGTTGGAGAGTGCGTTCGAAGACAGGCTTAAGGGTTCCAAAGGCGGGGTCACTGTAAGAATAAACAAGGAAGGAAGAAAAACCGAGGAACTTTTCCGTTTGGACCCATATCCCGGGCAGGATATGATTCTGACCATCGACAGCAAACTCCAGGCAGTGATGGAAAGGGCATTGAACGAAAGGATGCAGGCGCTCCAAGCCGAAGCCGGACGACTGCATAAGGAAGGCAGCAGCATTATGGATACAGGTAATGCCACTAGAGGTGCAGCAGTGGTCATTGATGTGAATACCGGAGGAATACTGGCCATGGCAAGTCTTCCGGGCTATGATCCCAATGATTTTACAATTCCGGGCAAGCTTACAACCGAATTAAGAGATAAGTACTTCTACCCGGATTACGAGGCCTTTGCCAGGAAATATATCAAAAGGATGAAAATAAATAAATCTGTGGATGAACTGTTTTCGGTGGACTCCGTTGTAAACGGCAAGGTAATAAGAAAGGATAAATTCGATATATATCCAAAGCCCTTCTACAATTATGCCACTTTTTCTCAGATGCCTGCAGGGTCTGCTTTTAAACCCCTCACGGCAATAGCAGGTCTTGAAGAAGGGGTCATTACACCGGGGAGGAGGGATGTAATACATGACAGGGTGCAGTTTACCGTACCAGGTGTCAGCAACGTATGGTCCTGCTACTCCAAATACGGCCATGGCGATGTTGATATTAGGAAGGCCCTGGAGGTGTCCTGCAACTATTATTTTTATGAGGTTGGCAACAGATTATACAATAAGAACGGACTGGATAGCTTGGCCAAGTATGCCTGGAGATTCGGCCTGGGTGTTGATCCGAATTCAAAGGCTAAGAAATCCACCGGTATTGAGATATCAGAAAACTTCGGCCAGGTATTCAACTATAAATCAATGAAGGCAGACTATGCTTTCTATTCAAAACATACAATTCGCGACCTCCTTGTTTCAGGTGAATATCACGGCTGTAACGGCGGAGGAGATGTATACTTCACACCTGTCGATATAACTGAAAACAGGCAGGATTCCGATGCCCTTGCATCGGCAAAGGCGGCTGTAAAAGCAAAAGTGAGGGAGTATATACTGGCAGACAGGAAAAATGCCTATGCCAGCCTGAAAAAGGAGCTCATACCTCTTTTCACAAACCTGATCAATGCAGAACCTGAAAATATAAAGGTTAAATATAAGAAGAGTGACCCTGCAAATATGGCTGAAGTAACGGCAGATACCGTAGTATATGATATACTAATTCAGGTGAATACTCCGGGAAATATATACAATGCCGCTATAGGGCAGGGTGAAGACAGCTTCAATCCGGTGCAGCTGGCTAATTATATCGCAACCTTTGTTAACGGGGGAACAAGATACAGCGTTCATCTCGTTGATAAGTTTATTGACCATACCGGAGATGTTGTACAGCAATATAAACCTGTGGCCCTTGATAAGATTGACCTTAAGAAGGATACAATTGCTGCAGTCAAGGAAGGCATGAAAAAGGTTACCGATGAAAATGGTACTGCAGCAGATTCCTTTGTGGGCTTTCCTGAAGAGATAGGCAGCGGCGGAAAAACCGGCTCAGCAACTTTTAAGGAAAATGGAGTTCAGGAGTCTGTGGGAAGAACCTCCTATGGATTATATGTAGGCTTTGCTCCCTATGACAAGCCCGAGATAGCGGTCTGTGTCGTAATTTTCGACGCCGGCCACGGTGGATTTGTTTCCGATGTAGCCAGGGCAGTCTATGAGGCCTATTTCAGGGATAGGTTGAAAGCAATGCCAGGATTTGTTCCTAAATTCACCTATACCCTTAATCCTTGAAAATGTTAAGTATATGAGGAAATAAAAGAACCAGTCATAAGGTAACACAGCCCAGAGACTGGTTCTTTGTATTCTTTTTAAAGTGGAAATCAATGTGTGATATGTTTGAGGTAAGGATATATGTTATTTTCTGGGGTATTAAGCTTTTAAAAGGACGAACGATATATAAATGACAGAGAAATATAATATCTTTTGGGTGATGCGGAATTTATGACAGATTTTTTGGCGAGATTATAAATTTATTAAAAAACAAGAAGGAATTTAATCAACGTTTGTTGAAATTATAATCTGTGCTTATTGTTCATTTTGGAGGTTTTTTCTATGGAGGACAGGATACTCATCAAAGGTAACAGAGAAGGTTTGAATGCTGTAATTAATATGGATAAATTCAATAATTTTGACGATATGCTGGAAGCATTAATCGAAAAGCTGTCCAGGGGGAAAAAGTTTTATAAGGGCTCCACTCTGAAGGTTACAACGGATTTAAAAAGAATCGGGGAAGAAGAGGCGGGCAAATTAAAAACCTTGTTACTGGAGGACTTCCAAATTAGTAACTGCATTTTTGAAGAGGCAGAGGAAAAAAACTCAAAGGATTTTAATGGAGTATATGAAGGAAGAACGAAGTTCATAAGGAAAACTGTAAGAGGTGGACAGAGGATAGAATATCCGGGAAATCTCGTAATAATTGGAGATGTCAATCCCGGATCGGAGATTCATGCTGCAGGCAATGTAATAGTGCTGGGAAGCCTTAAAGGATATGTACATGCGGGTATGGGAGGCAATGACAAGGCAATAGTAGCAGCTTTTACCCTGCAGCCGGAGATACTTCAGATCTGCAGCCTGGTTACCCGGTCGCCGGAGGATAATCAGAAGCCTTCATATCCGGAAGTTGCAAGAATAAAAGATGGTTCCATCATTGTGGAGCCATATCTACCAAATAAATTTATTTAAATACGGAGGTATAGAAATGGGAGAAGCTATTGTAATCACATCCGGTAAAGGAGGAGTGGGAAAAACCACTACTACTGCCAATTTAGGTACGGCTCTGGCATCTATGGGAAAGAAAGTAGTTGTTATAGATGGAGATACCGGTTTAAGGAATCTTGATGTCCTTATGGGACTTGAGAATAGAATAATTTTCACACTTATTGATGTCATTGAGGGCAGATGCAGGCTCAAGCAGGCAATGATAAAGGATAAGAGGCTGAGCAACCTGTTCCTGCTGCCTACTGCCCAGACCAGGGATAAAAACGATATTAAAGCTGAGGATATGCTGAAGCTTGTAGAGGAACTCAAAGAGGATTTTGACTATGTCCTCATTGACTGCCCGGCAGGTATTGAACAGGGTTTTGAAAATGCAGTGATAGGAGCAGACAGAGCCGTTGTTGTAGTAAACCCGGAGGTTACCTCTGTAAGGGATGCCGACAGGGTAATCGGAAAGTTGGATGCTAAAGGTATAGAGGACCATGGACTGCTTATAAACAGGCTGAATATAGATATGGTTAAAAACGGAGATATGCTTAATATCAATGATATAATAGAAACTTTATCCATAAAGCTTATCGGAGTGGTACCGGATGACAGAAATATAACTATTTCTACAAACAAGGGAGAACCTATTGTCCTTGATAACAAAGCATCATCAGGACAGGCTTTTAAAAATATTGCCAGGAGAATCACAGGAGAAGAAGTTCCTCTTATGAATTTAGAAGGCGAAGGCGGCGGGTTGCTAAGTGCCTTTAAGAAGTTTTTTAAAATAGGGGGTTAGAGTTTAATGGATATATTGAAAATGCTCGGAATTAACAAAACTCCATCTAAAGAAGTTGCAAAGGACAGATTAAGGCTTATTTTGATACATGACAGGTCTGCCATACCTCCGGAACTCATGGATGTCATCAGAGAAGAAATACTGGCGGTTATCTCCAAGTATCTGGAGATTGACAGTTCGGATGTTGAAATAGCACTGACCAGAACCAACGACGATGCAGGAAATCTACCGGCCCTTGTAGCAAATATACCAATAAAGAAAGCCAGGATTGACAGGTAAATAGGGAACTGTAAGAAAGTTGTGTATATCTTCTGCATATACATAGCTTTTTTTATACATAGCTGTTATAATCTATAAATGAAGTTGTTTATCCATAGATATCCTTACTTGTTTAAATTGTAGTTGAAGTTGGGTATCTACATAGCGGAGGTAGAAAAATGATAAACAAGCTTGGTATAGATAGAAAATTACTGAGATATTTTGATTTTGGCATAGTACTTATCACAGTAATAATAGTATTTTTTGGATGTGCCAATATATACGATGCGACAGTTAACAAATATGGAACTTCTTTTGTAAGGCTTCAGATGATGTGGCTTGCTGTGGGCCTTGTTGTTGTATTTGTTATGACAAGGATAGATTACACCTTTTTTTCCAGTTATGCACCACTTATATATTGGGCGGGGGTTTTGCTTCTCGTATACAATGACCTCACAAGCAAGGCCGTAAAAGGCGCATCGGCGTGGATAAGCATAGGAAGCAGAGCCATACAGCCCTCCGAATTTGCCAAGCTTGGCATGATTATAATGCTGGCGAAGAAATTGGAGGACATGGAGGGAAATATAAATAATGTCAAGAACTTTTTCATCCTGGTCTTTTATGCTCTGGTACCGATGGCCTTGATTGTCATACAACCGGATATGGGGATGACCATGGTGTGTTTCTTTATAGTACTTGGGATATTCTTTATCGCCGGACTGGATTTAAGGGTTATATTCGTAGGTTTGACATCCTTGGTTGGTTTGGTGGCAGTAATCTGGAATTCAGGTATTCTGCCGGCCTATATGAAGAAAAGACTTACAATATTTTTGAATCCTGAATCCGATGAATTGGGATTTGGACTACAGCTTATACAATCTCAAATAGGTATTGGCTCCGGCAATATTTTCGGAATAGGGGCAAAATTTGGAGCTAATGCCGGGTCAGGGTTTGTTTCCAATTATGTTCCAGAGGCCCATACGGACTTCATATTTTCCATGGTAGGAGAAAAGTGGGGGTATATAGGAACCGTCGGATTATTGCTGCTGTACAGTTTTCTGTTATACAGGATAATGAGAATTGGAAAAAGAAGCAAGGACCTGTTTGGAACGATAATATGCGTTGGAGTTTTCTCATCTTTTTTATTTTCTATAGTTGAAAATATTGGGATGACTATAGGTATAATGCCCATAACCGGAATTACCCTTCCTTTTATGAGTTACGGAGGGAGTTCCATGCTGACAAACTTTATGGCAATAGGTTTGGTGATAAATATCGGTATGAGGAAGAAGAAAATAATATTTTAACGTACTTTAGATAGTAAAATTTTAATTGGATTTTTACTTTATATGTAAAACAAATTTGGGGGATGAATAAATGAGGATTGCACTGATTGCACATGACAAAAAGAAGGATGATATGATCGATTTTATAAAAAGATATAAGGATGTGTTTGAACAGCACGAACTGTTCGGTACCGGCACCACGGGAAGGCTTATTACGGAAATAGTTGGCCTGAAGGTTCACCGTTTTCTATCCGGCCCCCTGGGAGGAGATCAGCAGATAGGCGGAAAGCTTGCAGAAGGAGAGATTGACTTCGTAATATTCCTGCGGGATCCACTTACGGCACAGCCTCACGAACCTGATGTAACGGCCCTGCTCAGGTTGTGTGACGTTCACTGCATACCTCTGGCGACCAATATGGGTTCTGCCGAGGTAGCCGTAAAGGCCCTGAAATCAAGATAATTATCGAGAGACTGCAGAAGTGCAGTCTTTTTTGTGTAAAATTTCAGAATATCTGAAACCTCGAAAACATGGGAAGCGTCTTCATAAAGTGTTAAAAACCAAAGGGTAAAGCATAATTGATGTAACTGGGTAATATATATAGATGTGTGGAGACTACAGATTCAACGGTAAAAATACACTATGATATAGAGAAATTACGGGGGAGTAAGATGGGAAGCTATAATTCACAATATCAATCCTATTACGCGTCAATTCAAAAGGCAGGCAGGGGCAGACAGCACACGGGCAGGCTTTCTGGCGGAAATAAGACGAGGACTTTAAATAAAAACCTTTTGATGAGGAGAGTTCTTCAGGAGTTAATAGGAGTATTTTCCCTGTTCTTAATAGTGCTCATATGCAAGGCCATAAATACACCACAGACTTTGGGATTTTATAATTATTGTAAGAATACGGTAAAATATAGCTTTGATTATAAGGCCTTATACTACAACGTAAAAGATTTGGATATTGATAAGTTAAGCAGCGAAGTAGAGGATTACATCGATAAATTAAAGTCCGGCATTACCGGAGGAAAAACAATAAAGGAAACGGTCTCCGGTGAATTCAATCTTCCGGCATCAGGGAAAATCATTAAATCCTATGGTGATAAATCAAATTCCGGGGACGGGGAAAATAGCTTTCACTATGGTGTTGATATTTCTGTCCCTGAAGGGACAGAAATAAAAAGCTGCAGTACCGGGGCGGTAAAACTTATTGGAGAAGATGAAGTTACAGGAAAGTTTATTTTGATAGATCATGGTATGGGTATTGAGACAAAATATGCCTGTCTGAAGGATATTAGAGTTAATAAGAATGATGAAGTGAAGAGAGGAGAGGTTATTGCTCTTTCCGGAAGCAGCCCGGAATCTGCCTCGACCCATCTTCATTTTGAACTGATGTATATGGGTGAAAATGAAAATCCCGAGGAATATATAAATTTTGTGGAGGATCAAAAGTAATTCATCCGGGAGAGATCAATGATTAAACTAAATAAGTTCTTTGTTCCTTATATTATCCTTTTAATTGTCATAGGCTTCAGAGGAGAGTTGCTTATTTCCTTTGTTCTGGTAGTCATGCATGAGGCGGTACATTATTTTACTGCTGTAATGTTCGGATTCTCCGGCTTCGATATAAAGATACTTCCCATTGGGGCGGTATTGAGCCTCAAGGATCTTGATGAAGCTTCTCCCATTGAGGATATGATCATTTCCTTATTAGGGCCTATTTTTAATATAATTCTTGCATTTACTGCTTATTTGATAAGCCTTTCTTATCCGGGAAACACAATCGATTTTATTATAAAAAGTAATCTTGCACTGGGATTCTTCAACCTGATTCCAGCATTTCCTCTTGATGGAGGAAGAATACTCAGGGATATCCTCAGCATGAAAACTATCTACAGAAGAGCTAATGAGATTACGGTAAGGGTCAGTATTATATTGGGTTACATCATCTCAGCCAGCTTTATTTTTTTGTTCATTTTAAACATAAGGGATTATAATACCGCTATTATCGGTATCTTTGTCATTATCTCTTCCTATAAGGAGAAGGAAAGGATAGTTTATATAATCATGGGGGACATTATAAGAAAGAAAAGAAGGTTCATGGCGAAGAGGTACATGGAAAACAAAAGTATTTCCGTTTATTATAAAGGAGACCTTATAAATGTCTTAGGTATTATGGATAAAAATAAGTATAATATATTTACGGTTCTGGATGATGAAATGAGAGTTATGGATGTAATCTATGAGGATGAAGTTATTCAAGGATTGAAGGAATATGGAAATATAACCATTGAGGAGTTTGTAAATATAAGAGAAGGAACGGATATATAATAGAGCCCTCTGCAGATAATTATAGATGTGAGACTTTATACTTGAATTTATCACTTTGGAAAAATCGGTGAAGATTCGATATTTTCCAAAGTGAATATATTATGATTAAAGTCTCACATCTTTTTTGCTGCGGAAATTTATTTCTAAATTTATCGTCTTCGAAAAATCGGTGAAGATTCGATATTTTCTCAGTCGAATACTAAAGGTCTAAATTTCCGCATCTATATTTGCAGAGGTTTTTTCTTTATGCTAGAATATAAATTATGTTTATACAGGTCCACAGTGATACCCTATTCAACTTTAGCATGGGGATATCTATAAAGATATCCAACTTCAACTACAATTTTAACTTGCTGGGGTGTAAAATTTCTTCTTAAAATTAAGAAAAGCAAATATGATGAAATTTTACACCCTAGAAAACCGGTTAAAGATTCCGGATTTTCAAACAAGTTAAAATTAAGTTTTCGTAAGGATATCTATAAAAATGAGGAGGAAAAGATGAACAGAGTAAGCGATGATATATTATATAGAGTAGAAAAGCCGGCAAGGTATATTGGCGGTGAACTAAACAGTGCTGTCAAGGATATTCCATCTGTGGGCATCAGGTTCGCCATGTGTTACCCGGATGTCTATGAGGTTGGAATGTCCCATTTAGGCACAAAGATTTTATATCATGTCATGAACAAGAGGGAAGACACCTATTGTGAAAGATGTTTTGCCCCCTGGCCGGATATGGAGAAGCTGATGCGGGAAAATGATATTCCATTGTATGCTCTTGAAAGCAAAGACCCGCTCAGTGTATTTGACTTTGTCGGTTTTACCCTTCAGTATGAGATGAGCTATACCAATATTTTGAATATGCTTAATATGTCAGGCATCCCTATAAGGGCATCACTCCGAAATGACGGCGACCCACTGGTAATCTTCGGCGGGCCCTGTGCCTATAATCCGGAGCCGCTTTATGATATAGCGGATATTTTCCAGATAGGCGAGGGGGAAGAGGCTGTTAATGATATATTGGATCTTTACAGGGAACTAAAGGGCAAGATATCAAGGAAGGAATTTTTAAGAAGAGTATCTAAAATTAAAGGTGTTTATGTTCCTTCACTGTATAAGGTGGAATACAACGAAGATGGTACAATTAAGGAATTTTCACCGGAATATGAGGATGTTCCCCGCAAAGTAACGAAGAGATTTATTAAAGATATAAATGAGAGTGAATATCCGGAAGATCTGATCGTGCCCTATACTGAAATAGTCCATGACAGAATAATGCTGGAGACCTTCAGAGGATGTACCAGGGGCTGCAGGTTCTGTCAGGCTGGTATGATCTACAGGCCGGTGAGGGAGAAAAGAGTGCCAAAGCTTATGGAGCAGGCGGAAACTCTGCTTAAAAATACAGGCTATGAGGAGCTTTCGCTGACCTCTCTCAGCATCTGTGACTATTCCGATATTCAGCATCTGGTATTTTCACTAATGGAAAAGCACAAGGAGGAGAAGGTATCCGTATCCCTTCCGTCCATAAGAATAGATTCTTTCTCTGTGGATTTGATCAAGGAGATACAGAAAGTCAAAAAGACCGGGCTCACCTTTGCTCCGGAAGCCGGAAGCCAGAGGATGAGGGATATCATAAACAAGGGTGTTACGGAAGAAAATCTCATAACATCTGTACAGAATGCTTTTGAAGCGGGCTGGTCCACAATAAAGTTGTATTTCATGATAGGCCTTCCCTATGAGACTTTGAATGATGTAAAGGGAATAGCTGAACTAGGTGAGAAAGTAGTTGATGTATACTACAGCATTCCAAAAGAAAAACGAAATAAGGGCCTGAAGGTGACCCTCAGCACCTCTATATTTGTGCCTAAGCCCTTCACCCCCTTCCAGTGGGCGCCGCAGGATACTATGGAAACTGTAAGGCAAAAGATTGGAACCGTGAGGGATAATGTTAAAAGCAGGTCTCTGACCTACAACTGGCACGAGTCTCTCGTAAGCTACCTGGAGGCAGTAATTGCCCGTGGAGACAGAAGGGTCTGTGATGTGCTGGTCAGAGCTTATGAGAAGGGTGCTAAGTTTGACGGCTGGTCCGAATACTTTAAATATGACCTGTGGATGGAAGCCTTCAAAGAGTGCGGCGTTGACGGGGACTTTTATGCTTACAGGGAAAGAAGTTACAGTGAGATACTTCCATGGGACTTCATTGATATAGGCATCGACAAGGAGTTCCTCATAAGGGAGAATGAAAGGGCAAGGAATGCCGAGCTTACTCCTGACTGTCGTCTGGGCTGCAAGCTTTGCGGAATAAATGTCAACTTTAAGGAAGGGAAGTGCTTCGAAGGTGCGGTATGTGATAAAGTTCAGCAAGGAAAGTGAAATTAAATTTATATCCCATCTTGATTTGATGAGGACTATCCAGAGAATAGTAAGGAGGGCCAATCTTCCAGCAGAATATTCAAAGGGTTTTAATCCTCACATGAATCTTTCCCTAGCCCAGCCCCTTCCGGTGGGCATTTATTCAAAAGGGGAGTATCTGGACCTTGTTCTCACGGAGGAGATGGAGGAAGAGGAGATAAAGTGCAGGCTCAATGAAAATGCCCCCTCCGGTATCAGATTCTCCGGGGTTATCAAGGTTCCCGCTGCAGCGGAAGGAGAGAAAAAGGTTGGCCAGATTATGGCATTACTGGATGCAGCAGCTTACAGGGTTAAAATACAGTATGACAATACCTCCTCCTTGGAAGGGGAGTTGGATTTACTGCTGAAGAGCCAGGCATGGAATACCGTTAAGAAAAGCAAAAGCGGTGAAAAAGAAGTGGACATAAAACCTCTTATAAAAGAGTTTAAATACAGTATTGCGGGGAATACTATGGTGATAGAAGCCCTCCTTGCCTGTGGAAGCAGAGAAAACCTCTCACCTGAACTCTTCAGCGAATATATTGGGGCCAATACTTCAGGAGTGAAAAAGGACTCATTTGTTGAGATTATGAGGGAAGAGATGTATACTGTAGAGGGGAAAGACTTCGTGTCAATAAATTCATACTTGATATAGATATTTTTATAAGAAGTTCAGGAGTTTTCCTGAACTTCTATTTTAGGAGTGTTGGAATTGAAGGAAGTATTTATCGAGAGAAGAGATGAAATTCTCAGGATTGCCGTGAAAAGCGGGAATAAATTGACGGATTGTTTTATAGAGGAAGAAGAGCAGGCTGCATATCCGGGCCAGCTTTATAAAGCCGTGGTAAAGAATATAGTACCGGCAATCAGGAGCGCCTTTTTAGACATAGGCCTTGAGAAAAACGCCTATCTATATCTTGAAGGAAAATATGAAAAGAAGAATATAAGAAAAGGTGACGAACTCATTGTAGAGGTAGTCAAAGAGGAATTGGGAGACAAGGGTGCCAAGGTGACCTCCGCCTTTTCACTGCCCGGGCGGTATTCTGTGCTTTTGACGGATAATACCGATATAACCTTCTCCTCCAAAATTTCATCCCGGGAATACAAGGAATCTGCGCTGAAGGGAATAATAAAGCCCGGTGAAATAGGGATAAAAGTAAGAACCAGTGCAGAAGCGGTTTCTCTGGAAGCCCTCAATAAGGAAATAGGTGAATTGTATGATGTATACAGGGAAACAGTAAATAAGGCATCCTATATGACAAAGGCTGGGTTATTGTTTAGTGACGGCGGGGTACTGGCAAGAGTTCTCAGGGATATTGTTGAAGGTACAACGACGGATATAATTGTAGACAATGAGCTGGATTACGGGCTTGTGAAGGCTTTTATTAAGGAAAAGAGCGATATAGGAGCAGAGGTGGTACAGTATTCAGGCCACCGTTCAATCTTTGATGCCTATGGAATAGAAAAGGAACTTTTATTTTTAAGGAACAGAAGAGTAAAACTTGGCTGCGGCGGGTATATCGTTATCGATAGGACGGAAGCCATGTATGTCATTGATGTCAACAGTGGTAAAAATGTCAATGCCGGACGCCGGGAGGATACAGCATTAACTACTAACCTGGAGGCAGCAGAGAGTGCTGCCAGACAGATAAGGGTAAGAAACCTCAGCGGAATCATAGTGGTGGATTTTATAGATATGTCCGAGGAAATAAACAAGCGAAAGGTGCTGGATAGATTAAGGCAGGCCTTTGAAGATGACAAGAACAAGACAATCATATATCCTTTTACGGAACTGGGGCTGGTCCAGATTGCGCGAAGGAGAAGAGGCAAGGCTCTACAAGAATTTATGGAAGAGGAATGTAATGAGTGCAAGGGCCGCGGAAGCAGGCTCCGCTTCCAGTATATATGCATGCTTATCAAGAATGAAATCCTTAAGGTAGACAATGAGAACAGGATAAAGGACATATATATAGAATTGAACGAGTATTATCAAAATAGTGTAGATGAAAGCCTGGAGGAATTTTTAAGGCTGGTTGAGGGAGAGGATAAGAGGATATACCTCAAATACTCCAATGAGGTAGAAAGCTTTAAGGTAGAGCCTCTTTTATTCAAGCGCCAGATAGAGTCGGTAATGCAGTACAAGGTTAGAAACAGTAGTTTTAGCGATGATTAAAGTGGGATAAATTTCTTTACAAATTAATCTATTTATGTTAGAATGGCTTTTGTAGACCGCACACATAGGGTTTTTCATATAAAACATGGTGTATACCGTGTACCTGAGATGGCGAGACTGGATAGAGGAGGTGTTTTTATGTACGCAGTAGTTGTTACTGGAGGTAAGCAGTACAGAGTTCAAGAAGGAGACGTTCTTTTCGTTGAAAAGTTGAACGCTGAAGTTGATGCAACAGTTGAATTAACAGAGGTTCTTGCTGTTTCAAAGGCAGATGGAGAATTGGTAGTTGGTAAGCCTGTTGTTGAAGGTGCAAAGGTTGTTGCAAAGGTTGTAGGTCAGGGCAAGGCTAAGAAGGTTATTGTTTTCAAGTTCAAGGCTAAGAAGGACTACAGAAGAAAGCAGGGCCACAGACAGCCATACACAAAGCTGGTTGTTGAGAAGATCGAAGCTTAATCATGATTAAAATTGTTTTTGGGCAGAGATGTGGTAAACAGGTTTCCTATCATATAAGCGGCCATGCCGAATATGTGGAAGGTGACGAGAATGTCTATGATGATGTGATATGCGGTGTTGTTTCAAATTTAGGGCAGGTTGCCATTTTAGGGGTGACAGAAGTTCTTGGATTGGATGCACCATATGTCGCGGAAGATGGAGATATAAGCCTAGATATATCCAGACTTAACTGTGAAGATATTGAGAAGTGTCAGACACTTCTTGAGACAGTGCTTCTTGGTCTCCAAAATTTAGAGATAAGCTATAGTGAATATATAAATGTATTGGTAGAGGAGGTGCAGTGATATGCTAATAATCAACCTTCAGTTATGTGCTCATAAAAAAGGAGTAGGTAGCTCAAGAAACGGTAGAGACAGTGAATCCAAGAGATTAGGCGTTAAGTCCGCTGACGGACAGTTCGTACTAGCTGGAAACATATTGGTTAGACAGAGAGGTACAAAGATACATCCTGGAACTAACGTAGGTATAGGAAGCGATGATACACTTTATGCCAAGGCAGACGGAGTTGTAAGATTCGAAAGACTTGGAAGAGACAAGAAAAAGGCAAGTGTATATCCTGTAGATGTTGAAGAAGTAGTAGCAGAATAATTAAGGCACCCGTCAGGGTGCTTTTTTTAAACTGAAGGATAAGCTGCGTATTCAAAAGAAATTTTACGTACCAGGCGATAAATTAAGAAATAAATTTTCGCTTCTATAAAAAAGGTTTATATTATATAAATATCGACAAATAATATAGTATATAATCCCTTATGGCAGAAGGCTGCCTGGATTAGAATACTTGATTGAGGATGATGAATATGTTTATTGATACCGCAAAAGTTTTTGTAAAATCAGGTGACGGAGGCAACGGTTCCATATCCTTCCGCAGGGAAAAGTATATCCCGCTTGGCGGGCCAGACGGCGGCGATGGAGGAAAAGGCGGAGATGTGATTTTGGTTGCAGATCCCAATATGACAACACTACTGGACTTTTCATACAATAAGAAGTTTATCGCTGAGAGAGGCGGCAACGGGTCTGGTTCCAAGTGTTACGGAAAAGATGGAGAGAAACTGTACATAAAGGTTCCTATGGGAACCATAGTCAAAGATTTGGAAACGAGTAAGATAATGGCTGACCTGTCCCATCCTGAAGACCAGTATGTGGTTTGCAGAGGCGGCAAAGGCGGCAAGGGAAATGCCAAATTTGCAACTCCTACAAGGCAGGCGCCTGATTTTGCCGAACCGGGGATGCCCGGAGAAGAAAGATGGATCACACTGGAACTCAAGCTGCTGGCAGATGTGGGGCTTCTGGGCTTCCCCAATGTCGGCAAGTCTACTCTGCTTTCCGTAGTTTCAAAGGCACGGCCCAAAATAGCGAATTATCATTTCACTACCTTAAAGCCCAATCTGGGTGTGACAAGTGTAGGAGATACCAGCTTTGTCATTGCGGATATACCGGGGATAATCGAGGGCGCGGCAGAGGGTGTCGGGCTGGGGCTGGATTTTTTGAGGCACATCGAGAGAACAAGGATACTGATCCATGTGGTGGATATATCCGGTGTGGAAGGAAGAGACCCTTTTGAGGACTTCATGAAAATAAATGAGGAACTTAAAAAGTACAGTGTCAAGCTTTGGGATAGGCCGCAGATAGTGGCTGCAAATAAAAGTGATATGCTGTATGATGACGATGTATTTGAAAATTTTAAGAACAAGCTGAAGGAATTGGGCTATGACAGGATATACAAGATATCTGCCGCCAGCCGCCAGGGAGTGGATGACTTGATGAAGGCCGCAGCCGAGCTCTTAAGTACAATCCCGATAACTGAGCTTGAGATAAGTGAAGCGGAGTGGTTTGTTCCTGAGGAGAAACACTTCACTTATACTATCAGGGAAGAAGAAGGAATATTTATTATTGAGGGAAGCTTTGTTGACAGGCTTCTTATGGCAGTAAATGTAAATGACCCCGACTCACTGAAGTATTTCCACAAGGTTTTAAAAAACAAGGGGATATTTGATGAACTCCTGGAGATGGGGATTCAGGATGGTGATACTGTAAGATTAAATGATTTTGAATTTGACTTTTTATTATAGTGAAACATTACGTAAACTTAACTTGTGCATGTCTCAAAATAGCGAATCTTTAACGCTTTTTGAGCTTGTATAAGTTATTAGTTGAAGTTGGTTCACTAACTATAAGTTCTGAATTACGGAGGATGTTATGATTACTAGTAAACAGAGAAGCTATTTAAGGTCCATGGCAAACACCATGGAGCCGATTTTTCAACTGGGTAAAAATGGAATTGAGGAAAGCTTTTTAAGGCAGATCGATGATGCCCTGGAAGCGAGAGAACTTATCAAGATTGCAGTGCTAGGTAACAGCGGCCTTGAGACCAGAGAAGCAAGCGATGCCATATGCGGGGCACTGGGCTGTGAAGGGATTCAGGCTATAGGGAATAAGATAGTGCTTTACCGAAAATCTGCCAAGAAACCCAAGATAGAACTTCCATAAGCGGGAGTGGTGAAGAATATGAAAAAGGGAATATTTGGAGGAACCTTTGATCCAATTCATATCGGTCATATGTATATTGCAAATGAAGCCTTATGGAGCCTTGGCCTTGACAGCATAATTTTCATGCCCAGCGGCAATCCGCCTCATAAGAAGGGCAAGGGAATTACAGATGCCGGATTGCGCTACGATATGGTATCGACGGCCATCAGGGGGAACAAGAGCTTTGAAATAAGTGATTACGAAATAAATAAGAACGGATACAGCTATACTTTTGAGACCCTTGAATATTTTAATGATTTAGAGGGCAATAATACTGAATGGTACTTTATTACGGGATGCGACTGTCTCTTTGACCTCCATGGCTGGAAGAATGTAGACAGAATAATGAATTCCTGCACCCTTGTGGTGTTTAACCGTCCCGGGTACAGCAAGGAAGATATATACATACAGAAGAAAAAGGTAGAACACCTATATAAAAGCAGTATAGTTTTTATGGATGTACTGCTTTTAGACATCTCCTCAACTTATATAAGGTCCTGTATAAGAGAGGAAAAGGATGTGTCATTTTTTCTGCCAGAGGGGGTTAAAGAATGTATAGCCCGGTTTGGGCTTTACAAATAAGAGAGAGGCTTTATTTATTATGTGGAAAGAATCGATGATAACAAAGTTTGTCAGGGAAAGGTTATCGGAAAAAAGATTTGCACATACCATTGGTGTGAGAAATACCGCTGTAAAGCTGGCGGAGATATATGGTGAAGACAGAGAGAGAGCCATGCTGGCTGGTCTCATACATGATTGTGCAAAAAATATGGGGGATGAAGAAATCTTAAGTCTTGTAAAGGAAAGCGGCTATGAACCGGACTGGATTGAGGAAAATTCGCCTCAATTGCTGCACGGAAGGGCTGCTGCAGTGATTGCTCTTAGAGAAATGGGGCTGGAGGATGAAGCTGTTTTAAATGCAGTAATCTATCATACCACCGGAAGGACAGATATGACAACACTGGAGAAGATAGTGTATGTAGCAGATTATATTGAGCCGTCCAGAAACTTTCCGGGGGTGGATGAACTCAGAAAAGCCGCCTTTACAAATATCGATGGCGCCATGCTTATGGCACTGGAGAACACTATAAGATATGTGCTTGAAAAGCACGAACTCCTCCATACGGATACTATAGATGCAAGGAATCATATGTTGATTGTTATGGGAGGAAAATCCTCTGGTTAAGGGAAAGCGGCATAACAACGTAATTTTCATTCTGTTATGCTTTCTGATTATTGCTGCCAGTGCAGCGGCTTATGGAGGAGCAGAAATATATAACTACCTTAACAAATTCAGCAGCGGAAGTGATGTGCTGAAGCCGGATAAGGTGAAGGACGACAATACTCCGGTAAACATTCTTCTGATGGGTGTTGATATCGGGGACGGAAGTAATACTTCATACAAAAACAAGAGAACTGATACCCTTATGCTGATAAATTACAAATACAGCGAAAAGAAAGTAAATATCATCTCCATTCCGCGGGATACCCTGATTCAGGTTAACGGCAAAAATGAAAAGATTAATGCCGCCAACGTTTTGGGAGGGGTACCCTGGGTTGTTGATGCCGCCGAGAAACTATTGAACGTCAATGTGAATTACTATGGAATGATTAACTATGAAGGCTTCAGAAGCCTCATCGATGCAATGGGCGGAGTGGATATAATGATTAAAAATAATATGAACTATGATGACGATGCACAAAACCTCCATATTCACTTCAAGAAGGGAGAAACTGTTCATCTCGATGGTGAAAAGGCAGAGGAATTTTTCCGCTGGAGAAAGAATAATGATGGTACCGGCCTGGCCATGGGAGACCTTGACAGGATAGAAAATGAGCACCTGCTGGTATCGAAGGTTTTCGAAAAGATAACGGATCCTTCCATTATACCGAAAATTCCGAAGATACTGGAGATACTGCCAAAATACATACAAACGAACATGGACGGCGGTGATATCCTGAGATATGGAATGTCTTTAAAAAATGTACCGGCAGAGAATTTTACCATAAAGACTCTGAAGGGAGATCTCCAATATATAGACGGAGTATCTTATTTTATCTACGATATGTCAAAAAATAAGGACATAGCAGTCCTGCTTAAATAATTCTGTATGAGGAGATGGGAGATATGAAAGAAATAGTTAAAACCGTAAGCGCGCCAGCTGCCATAGGGCCATATTCTCAGGGAATCAAATGCGGCAATCTGGTGTTTACCTCCGGACAGCTGCCGATAGATATGAAGAGCGGCAATCTTGTTATGGATGACATCAAAAAAGCCACCGCTGCTTCACTGGAAAATGTAAGGGCAATACTGGAGGCTTCAGGAGCAGATTTAAGCAAAGTCATCAAGGTGGTAATATTTCTAAAAAACATGGATGACTTTGCAGCAATGAATGAAGTATATGGAGAATATTTTAAGGAAGCACAGCCTGCCCGTTCCTGTGTTCAGGTAGCAAAGCTGCCCAAGGATGCTTTAATTGAAATCGAAGCAATTGCAGCATTGGATTAATTAAATGGCGAGCATACTTGAATTTAAAATCACTGAGGAACAGGAAGGAAGAAAGCTGCGGGACTATCTGAAGGGAGGCTTGGAGCTTTCTACACGGTTAATAAGAGGGGCAGCCTGTGACGGCAGAATAACTATAAACAGTTCAATAGTCAAGCTGAATCATGTACTTAAGAGTGGCGAACTGCTCAAGATAGAAGTATCGAAGGATGAGGAGCAGAACATTGAACCGGAAGAGATGGACCTGAATATTGTATTTGAAGATGAAGATATAATCGTACTGAACAAACCACCCTTTACGGTGGTACATCCCACCAAAAACCACCAGCATGGAACTCTTGCAAATGGAGTGCTGTTTCACTTCAGGAGCAGAGGGGAAAGTTGTATTGTAAGGCTGGTAAGCCGACTGGACAGAGATACCTCGGGGCTTATCGTAATAGCAAAAAATCAATATGCCCACATGTTCCTGGCAGGAGAAATGGAGAAGAATACTTTTAAAAAAGGATATACTGCAGTGGTATGGGGAGACCCGAAGGGGGAGCAGGGAACGATTAACCTGCCGATTTACAGGCCCGGGCCGGAATCTATAAAAAGGGTTGTTGATGAAAGAGGACAGGAAAGCATTACTCACTTTGAGGTTAAGGAAAGGTTGAGGGAGGCCTGTGTAGTAAAATTGTTACTGGAGACCGGAAGGACTCACCAGATAAGGGTGCATATGAGCCACCTTGGC
>JAUZPH010000010.1 GCA_030706065.1 Bacillota bacterium
AGAGAAAAAAAACATTATTGTTCCTGTAACCCGTGAGGAGCTGGTTATTGAAAAAGTGGTGTTTGAGGGTGATACTCAGAACAAGACTGAGAGCAGTACTGAGACTATTCGGATCCCGCTGAGGGAAGAGCGGGTTAAAGTCACAAAAGAACCGGTGATTCTGGAAGATGTTCAAATCCATAGAAACCGTCATGACGAAAAGAAGCACATTGAGGAAATTTTAAGAAGAGAACAGCTGAGTATAAAAAACAGGGGGAATGTTAAAATAAGGTACAAAGACGGAAAAGTTCATTAAGTTTTTTGTCCATCCACCTGTGGTACCTAAAACAAAATTCCCATCTATGCTTTTAAACCATAGATGGGAATTTTCAAATGGAATTATGTCCCTTATTTCAACCTGTCAGCCTAACTCTGCTTTATGACCTTTAATTCATTTATACTCACGTTGGGATTTTTGTATCTTCCCTTTTTCTCTGTGCCCTTCCCATATTGGATTGCATGTACCGGGCAAAGGTTTATGCAGGCCAGGCACTGATTGCAGTCTTTCGCCCAGACAGGCTTTCCATTGACCTTTATGGTCCTGCAGGTACACACACTCTCACACAGCCCGCAGCCGGTGCACTTGTCAGTTGTATAGAACTTTTTCGTACCTTTACCCATATTGAACAGGGGATTTATCACGGAGGTCAATACCCATGGCATTGAACCTTTTTCAACTTCGTAAACATCTTCTCTTCTGTCATCTATTATCCTGCATATGGATTTTATCCTTTCATCTGCACCTATTAGCTTTTTCTCTGCAATCTCCTTCGGTTCTACATTCCCCATGACCATATAATTGCTGGGCATTACTACCGAAAACCCGCTCTGAAGCTTCAGATTCTTTTTCTTAAGGCCGTCCGCCATGACCTTGATTGTATTTCCTATATTCCCTCCGCAGGTTGCTGCAGTAAAAATATAATTATTCTTGTAATTCTTGAGACTCAGTTTTTCGATAAATTTCATTACCATTTTGGGTGGTGCCCAGGCATAGATTGGGTATACAAACCCTATTATCTCATCATCTTTTAAAGTGTACTCAAAGCTCGCCTTTCCATCATTCATCAGTGCAGCTATTGAAATCAAATCTTCCTTGGTGTGCTGCGCTATAGCTTTAGCAGTATACAGGGAATTTCCTGTCCCTGAAAAATAAAATATCATAAAACCACCTCACTGGTTAAATTATATCACAGGATGCTTGTACACTAGAATTAAATTAATCCACAATATCTGCTCATTTCATGCAGATACTGTGGATTTTTGCCGTCAGCTTTTTTCAACTTCTGTATTATCACCAGTATTATCTGTGATGATATCATAATCCGATTCAACAATCTCCTGTTCCGGGGCGGTACTTTCCTTTTTACTGCCCTTTGATACAAGAGCCATGATAATTACTGATATAACTGCCATACCCAATAACGTTACAACCAGTTTGGCTGCATATCCCTTTGAAGCCTTTTCTTTCATGTTTGTTACCTCCCGCAGATAAGTTACCCGACACTTCATAATATATTGATTCGGATATTATGTGCCTCGAAAATTGTAAAATATATTGTAATCTTTTGGCTTCATCTTTCATAAACTAATCTGTAGGTCAATCCAGGAGGATAGAAAAGTGAATTTTCACAATACTCGTGTATGCTTATTTATCATCCTTCTACTTATTTTATCTACAACCGCTGCCTTTGGCTGTTCGGTAAAGGAAGATGGATATATACCCGGTAAGTTCGGTGTCAGTGACCTTTCAATCTACGATACTCAAAGTAAAAAGAGCATTTCCTACGGAATGACAAAAGAGGAAGTTGAAAAAATTCTTGGACAGTCGGACGGTAAATCGCAGACTGTACCAAATTCCTTCTCCTACGGGAACTGCTCCATCCTCTACAGGGATAACAAGCTAGTACTCATAACATTAAATTCCGATGAATCTTTCAAGGAAGAACGTTTTGTAACCAACAGAGGGACTAAACTTGGTGATAAACCGGAGAACATAATAGATAAATACGGCGATGCCACTACGAACATACCCAATGATATCACTTTTTATTTTCAAAAGAGCAGTTTCAACCTGATGCTTGTTAAAGAAGAAGATCTGGTTTCCTTTTCAAAAGATTCAACTGATGTATATTTAATTGACTTTTATACAAATGGAACGAATAACACAATATCGAGTATATATATCGGTGACTCCAGAGCTTTCAGTACATTCAAATAGCAATATAACTGCTTACATTTTTCTCAACTGACGAAGAAAAATCCATAGACGGGGTTATACCTGTCTATGGATTTAGTAATATCCGGTAAGATTATGTGCAAGGCCAACAATGGCTTTAGAACTGAACAGATTTTACAGATGCCCTTTTATCCTCTTATGTATTCTGCACTCTCCTGAAGTTGGCCCCTTTCTTTAAGGAATTCCCTTACTTCCTTCAATATGCCTTCTCCTTTGCTGCCTTTTCTGCAGCTGATTTTATGAGCACAGCTGCCGACCTTTAAAAACAAATATTCGTCCTCTGAAAGCCCTGCAGGGTCAATCCCAAAGAAGCCCCTGAACAGCAAAAGCTTTATTATTCCCTCCAAAGCCTTTCCTTCTATCCTTTTCTTGCCACATTCCGGTTCCCAGTACCTGCTGATAAGCTCCCCCAGTTCCTCCTCATCCGACAGATTGTTGAAACAGATGGACTTCATCGATCCATCGGCATAGTAGTACTCAATGGTGCCGCAGTGGTCTTTGGATCTTAATTCAAACTCACAGTTATTGAGGAGATAATATCCTCCATTATCATTCACGAAGGCTTCAATGAGTTCTCTTTTGAGCATGCCTAGGTCCTTTGACAATACTTCCTCTCCGGAAATATTAAAGTAGAAATTCAAGTCATACTGCAGCCATAACCTATCTCCGGTATAATTCTCCATATAGCTTGGCCTGCTTCGATCATCATATTTCTTATCTACAATAGCCTGTTCATCCATGTCAAAGATAATGTCACAATACTCCATCTCAGTATCCCAATCAGGATTACCTATCTCATAGTTAATAGCAAGGGTCTTTTCGCCCTTTATACTCTTGATGGAGGTTAAGTGCCCCGAGCCATTATATTGGAGGGTAAATTCGCCTTGAGAATCTTTCCTATAAATCATATTTCCGCTGTAGTCATATGAATACCAGCTTTCTGCGCCTTCCAAATGCCTGCAGTGGATTATCTGTCCCTTTTCGTTTTTTTCTACAGCCCCCATATGCCCTCTGGGGTCAGTTATAACAACCTCTCTCTCTGAAATGTTCAGCCTTTCTGAGCGTTCCCTGCCGCTGCAGTCCTCATAATAAATTGCACAGCCCTCACTGTCATATACTGTTCTTTTTGTTCCAAATCCGGCTTTATGATGATAGATTTCTCTTCCAAATTCATCATATCTCCAATCTTCGTCCTCATCTGTTCCATTTTCCCTGTGATAATAGGTAATATTACCCCTGCTGTCAAACTGCCATTCCTCATCCGGGGTATACTGGTCATATATTATACCATCCTCATTGTAATAGCTTATCCTTAATGGAGTGAATTTCCTGTATACTGCCTGAAAGCTCTTTATGCCATTTTCATGATACATTGTGCAAAACTCGCTGCCATATATATCATAAAAGAAAATCCGCCTCCCGCGGTCGTCATAGAATTCCCAAAATTCGTAGCCGTTCTTGAATAAAAAATGCCTCACCAAATTCACTGTCCTCTGCCTTCTGTTAAACCTTGGGATCTGTCTTTGAGCATACTGCACAAGTTTTGGCTTTTTCAATCTATCTTTCAACTGAACCACTCCTCTACCTCACTTAATAAATATTATTTTAAAAAGTAACGGTTTATGTCTGAATCCCATTTGACAGTGTACAAGTATAATAATTCCTTTTTTGTCCATAATTAATAAATAATAAGCCAATAATCTTTTTATGAGGAGATTTTTTTATGAAGACAATTTTTAAGAAAAAGTATATTGCTCTTGTCTTTTTATTTCTAATTCTAATTGCGTCTATACTTTATTTTGCCATAGGTACTTCCAAACCTGCCAAGGATGGCAGTATGACTTCAACCTCCCAATCCTCCTTAAATCCTTCAGTTTCTGCCGGGCAGGCAAAGATGGAGAAACCGGGGTTTACACGGGAAACCTATCCCAAAGTAGATGGCTCTACGGCGACAATACCCCTTTCTGAAGCAATTGCGTCTGAAATACTTGGAATGTCTAAGGATGAAGCCGGAAGCTTTATAAAACATAATACAACCCACTTGGCTTATATGAACTTAATACAGTGTAAGGCAGATATAATTTTTGTTACAGAACCCTCCGTGGAGGAAATTAAGGCGGCGAAAGATGCAAACATAGAACTTGAGGTCGTTCCTATTGTCAAAGAAGGTTTTGTTTTTATCGTAAACACAAAGAATCCTGTAAAATCCGTGACTACAAAACAGCTTCAGGATATCTATCAGGGTAAGATAAAAAACTGGAAGGATGTCGGAGGCGCCGACAAGGAGATTGTACCCTATCAGCGTGAAGCCAACTCGGGGAGCCAGACCTTGATGGAGCAGCTTGTTATGAAGGGACTAAAGCTGATGGACGCCCCCAAAAATGTTGTTATGGATATGTCGGGGCTCATAGACAGGGTTGCAAACTATGATAATGCCGAAAACGCGCTGGGCTATTCCGTATACTATTATGCCAAGACCATGTACAACAAGGATACCATAAAGCTGCTTGGAGTAGACGGTGTCCTGCCGGATAATAAAAGCATATCCTCAGGAAAATACCCCTTCACAAGTTCATACTATGCGGTTATAAAGAAAAGTGATGCTGCCGATGCACCCTCAAGGAAGCTCTTGAAGTGGATATTGAGTATTGACGGACAAAACCTGGCAGAAAAATCAGGCTATGTTCCTTTGGAGGTAAGATAAACAATGCTGAAACTTAGTCTCCGCCTTGCTTCCCTGATGCTTTCCACTGTAATTCTTGCCGGCTGCGGCGGTGACAGTACGAAGGTAAATCCAACCTCGAAAAAAGCATCCCCTTCATCGGCAGCAGAAGCCGGTTCTAATAACGCACAACCGCAAAATGGTGGTGAAAGCACTAAAGACGCCTCTACTTCCGAAGTTAAGGTACAGGACATAAAACTTGTCAAGAAGAAGGAAAAAACCAAATATCTTATATCCAACGGTATAGAGTTTCTTCGCCCGGAGAGGGTAATAAACACTTCAAAGGGGAATATACGGTTTCCTTTGGTGCAAATTTCCGGACTGTCAGATAAGGACCTTGAAAAGAAACTAAACAGCACTATAGAAAGTGACCTGGTAAATTCCATAAAAGACTATGCTATTGAAGCAGATTCAGATACACCTATGGAGTTGTACTGCAATGTAGGTTTAAATGCCAACAACCTCTTGTCCATCAGTATTGTCAACCTATACTCACCCCCATTGGATGCTTTTCTATACAGGTTGACTGACGGGAAGAAGCTGGCCTTGAAGGATATATTCACCCCAGGTTCCGATTTTACCCCTTTAGTCAACAGAGCGGTTACGGAAGTGATAGCCGGTACCGGTTCGGAAGAAAACCTGCTCCGAGAACCCTTCTCATCCATAAGGAAGGATCAGAGCTTTTTTCTAACTGAAACCGAGCTTTATATAATTTTTCACAAGGGTGAGTGCGGCTTTTCAGAAAGAAATTCCATTGCTCTTCCGCTGTCATCTATTGATGACTATGTTGACGTGTCAGACCGCTATACCGATGTAAACAGCAGCAAATATGAGAAAACCAATCTCATTGTAAAAAAGAATAATATATTTACAACTCAAAAGGGTAATATTGTAAAACGAAGCAATGGAGAAATATGGACGTACTATCCTGAAATGTCCGGCCTTAATAATTCTGAGCTTCAACAGGCTATAAATACCAGGCTTAAAGATGCAGTAGATGAAGTTTTGAAAAGCAAAGTCCTGGACAGCCTTAAGAAAAAAACCGGGGATCCAGGCAACTGTATTGCAGCAATTCAACTAGACCCTGTATTTAATAGCTACGGCTTCTTGTATATCTGCCGAACTGTTTACAGTTTTGCTGATCAGAAAAATTTGCCCGGTTATACTACCGTCTATGCCTTCGATCTAAATAAAGGCGCAGAAGTAAATCCGCAAAGCCTTCTGTTGAATTACTTGAAAAAGGATATAAATTTAGAGGGACTTTTTATGGATAAGCTAAGTGTAGAAATGAAACAGACCTGTTCCAATTTATATGGGTTTAACTTGGATGATCAGATAAATTCTCTGCTAGATATGTCCTTTGTCAAAAACAAGGGATTCCTGTTCTTCCGCCAGTATGGAAGCGTTGAAGAAGCCTATATATGTGTCCTCTTTAAAGAAAACTCCTTTAAAGGTGTATCGTCGCCTATAGAATGCCAGATCCCGTTCAGGGATATTGTAAGTATACCTCCAGAAGATTTCTTCGGCAGGTAAGCCTCTGTTAATTGAATGACTCCAACTCTTCACGATATCAGTTGCTTGCCGAAAAATTATATAGACAACAAAAGAAACCATACTAGTGCTTATAAAGCATCCGAAATATGGTTTCTTTTTTTATTATCATTAAAATACTACTTGAAATAATTGGCTCCCCATACTCCACCCAGTATCATTACCGCTCCCACTATGTGATATACCTGAAAGCTTTCCTTTAAAAATATCACACCTGCTACAATGGACACTATGGTGGATATATTGGAAAACACCGAAGACTTGGAGGCCTCAATTTTAGAAAGGGTATAATTAATGAGGAAATACGCAATTATAGAGGATAAAATACCCAGGTATACCACCGAGGTCACAAAGGTTGTACTTTTCAGAGGCATAAAGTAATTATGCAGTTCTCCCCTTGCGGCAGAATCTATAACCGCCATTACATTAAAGCTTACTGCACCCAGAGCCATCATAAAATATGTAATCTCCATGGGGCTGAAGTCCTTTGAAATCTTCCTAGAAATGATATTGAAAAATGCGGCTGAAAGAACCGCACCCATCAGAAGCAGTACACCTATAACAGAACTCCCTTCACCGCCGGAACTGCCCATAACTACGATAAGAGCCACACCTGCTACCGAGGTTATGATAAAAGCCGTTTCAATGGCGGAAGGCTTTTCATCCAGGAAGTAAACTGCCATCACCGTCACTGCAATAGGTATAAGGGCAATCATCAACCCGCCGACAGAAGAAGCGGTCCTCTGCAGTCCATAGGTTTCAAAAATAAAGTAAACTACCGGTTCGATGACGGCCAAAAGTAAAAGCCACCTCAAGGGCTTGTTCTTATAGTTTACCTTGATTACCTTCAGGGCAATCAATATTGACATCACTGTAAAGGCAGCCAAAAACCTGAAGGAAAGCAGCATTAACGGGCTTGCCACTGACAGAGCTCTCTTTGAAAACAAAAAGCTCAATCCGAATATGATAGATGTTATTATTGCTGTTATATATGGAAGTATATTGTGTTTATTATGCATTGTATCCTCCTAAAAGTTCGCTGAGTTTTATTATACTCCGAATAATGGGGACGGTTCAACATTTTTTCATGTTTATGGGACATGCTCTAGTCAGAGCAGCCAATGTGTGACGGGTCTGCTATTTCAGGGGACGGTTCAACTTTTTTGACACCCCCGTGGGTATAAGAAAAAAGTGCAGCTTATTCAGCCACACTTTTCAATCTCCAGACTACACTCTGATAGTCCCCATGCAGATGCGGTATAGTCAGGCCTGCATACATCAGCTCATCACCGCCGAAAGTGCAGTCTCTTCCCTTAACTTTGTATTCCTTGTTCGGGTCCAGGCCTTTCAGAACCAGTTTTCTTATTGCCGGGTCCGGTACTGCCAATACTCTGAAATATGCTGCAAAAGCCTCGGATTTATCCTCCGATACAAACATCCATGCAGTTTCGTTTCCTTCGAAGGGGCTCAGCAGGCGGTACATGTCACCCTGCTGTACAATTCCTCTCAATTCTTTATATCGGGCGACCTGTTCCTTAACTTCTTTTTTCTCTTCTTCGCTGAATTTTGTGAGGTCAAGCTCGTAGCCAAAGTTTCCGGACATGGCCACGTCGCCTCTCATCTTAAGGGAGGTATTTCTGCCCACCTGATGGTTTGGAACCGCGGAAACATGTGCCCCCATGGTACTGGCGGGATAAACCATACTTGTTCCGTATTGGATTGCCAGCCTCTCCACTGCATCAGTGTCGTCACTGGTCCAGGTCTGAGGCATGAAATAGAGCATTCCGGGGTCAAACCTTCCACCGCCGCCGGAGCAGCTTTCAAATAATACATGCGGGAAATTCGAGGTTATTTTTTCCAGCACCCTATAGAGGCCAAGCATATATCTGTGGGCTGTTTCCCTCTGCCTTTCAGACGGCAGACACTCTGAGCCTATTTCAGACATATTTCTGTTCATATCCCATTTCACATAGCTTATGGGAGCGGAGGCCAGAATGCTTGATACTGCATTAATTATATAATCACAGACATCATCTCTGGACAGGTCCAGTATAAGCTGCCTTCTTGCCTCTGAACGGGTTCTGTCAGGAACGTGGAGGCACCAGTCAGGATGAGCCCTGTACATGTCGCTGTCCGGTGATACCATCTCAGGCTCAAACCACAGGCCAAATTTTAGATTGAGTTTATTTATTCGGCTTACCAAATCCTCCAGGCCGTTTGGCAGCTTGCTTTTGTTAACTACCCAGTCTCCCAGGGAGGACTCATCATTGTTTCGCTTTCCGAACCAACCGTCATCAAGTACGAAAAGTTCTATTCCAAGCTCGCTGCCGGCCTTTGCTATGGCTTCAAGCTTATCTGCATTAAAATCGAAATAAGTTCCTTCCCAGTTATTAACTAAGACAGGCCTTACCTTATCCCTGAATTCACCTCTGCACAGTCTTGTCCTGTATAACTTGTGATAGGTTCTGGACATTTGCCCTATACCTTGAGAAGAATGCACCATCACAACTTCAGGGGTCTGGAAGGATTCTCCCTGGCTCAAAAGCCATGAAAAATCAAAGGGGTTTATACCCATGGATACCCTTGTAGTCCTATACTGGCTCACTTCCGCCTGGGCCAGGAAGCTGCCGCTGTAAACAAGGCTGAAGCCGTACACCTCTCCGTGCTCTTCACCGGCATCCTTGCTTACCAGTACTATAAATGGATTATGGAAGTGGCTGCTGGCCCCTCTTCTGCTCTCTATTGACTGGTTTCCTGTAAAAAGAGGCTTCCTCTCGATATGCCTCTCACGAGCCCAAGAGCCGTGAAGGTGCATGAAATCATAATCCTTGCTATTTAAATCCACACTCATACTGAGGGCCCGATGCAATTTGAGAACAGTGTTTCCCTCATTGACAAACCTGACGCTTCTTGTAATTACGTCAAACTTCTCGAAAACCGTATAGCTCAATATAACCTTCAAGCCGATTAAAGCATCAAAGAGCTCAACTTCCAGAGTCTCAGCTTCTGAATCATTCTCCACATAAGTGGCAGGAAGCCCGTCCAGCTTGGGCTTACCCTTCATTATCTTGTGAGAACTGTATCTCAAATCCGTCACCGTTGTTCCATTTTCAAGCTGAATGGCATAGGCCGGGGTACGGAAGTCCGACCTGCCATAGGAAGGATATTCCTGCGGCAGAGTTTCAAGTGTCAGTACTCTGTCCTCTGGATTTGGATTTGGAGAAAAAGAAACTCTGAATCTTATCTCCAAAAGCTCCCTTGCATTTATCTTTTTCAGTCTTTTACCCCAGTAGAGGTGTGCCAGATAGCCATCTCTGTGGACCTGCATTGCATAGCTCGTGTCACCTGCCTGCAGATGAAATACTCTGTCCTTTTCATCGTAAAGTATACCCATAACAATTCCCGTCATTTAAGGTCTTTTATCAATTGACCCTTATTACGACGGATTACACCTGCCTTTCTATATGTAGATGCGTAAGCCTAGGCTTCCGCATCTGTTACTAAACTTTACTGCTTTATACTTTGTTTATACCTGGAAGCCGCTGCTGAAAAATATGTCAGGATAACCCCGCATATCAATAAGGCTATATTCAGTACAAAAGGCAGCCTCCTGTCAATTTCCGACAATTCCCCTGCCAGTGCTCCAAAAGGTGAGGTTACTGCAAGGACAATTACATATAGCACAGCCATAACCCTGGCTCTTTCCCTGACATCCACCAGTACTACCTGCAGGGAATCCAGCAAAGGGCTTATTATAGAAATTCCACAAGCTTCAAGAATTATACTTCCTATAATGAATATAAGGCCTTTATCAGGAGCAAATATAACTATGAGCTGGCTTATTCCAAAGGTCATAAAACCTAGTACCAGAGGCCGTTTAAATCTTAAGGCATTAATTCTCGGTATAACCGTGAAAAATAATATAAGCATCACTATTGATTTCAAAAACGGGAAGAGACCCAGGTAATTTTCCGGCAAATGAATTCTTTCCGTTATGGCTATGGACCAGAAGTTACTGTTTACCATATTTATAATACTCATCACAATCATGAGTCCCAAGGTAAGCAGGGTTTCCGGTGTCTTCAGCAATTTCCTTACTACTCCTCCATAGCCTCCCAGGACCTCACCGAGACTCAGGTGCTTAGTTTCGTCCATCCGTATTCTTCCGGGACCTGTCTCTGTTGTATACCTGAAGGTCAGATATATCTTAACCGCCATAACTCCGGAAAAGATAAGGTAAAGTACCCTTACTGTAGGTACCATTCCATAGTTCTTCACAAATATGCTGGACAGGGGGGAGAAAAACGCTGCGCCCAGCCCTGCAATATATATCCATGTATAAATGTTTACTATCTGCTTTTTATCGCAGTCTTCCACCAGGAGACAGTTCCAGGAGTTCATGGTTATCCTCATGGTGCCATTTAAAATGGCTGCCGCAGCAAAGTAGTAAAAATTCTTTGAAAAAGCCCAGATTAATGCCGGTACTGTCCAGCATATGAAATCAAAGATAAATGTGGTATATCTCCGCCCAAGCTTGTCTGTGACAGCACCTCCAAGCAGTGAAAATATTATCTGCGAAATCATTCCGATAGTAGCAATAAGACCTATCTGGCTGTCCTTTACCCCTAAAGCAAGCATATATACTGATATATATGGACCTAGTAGATTGTACGGAATTCCCCACAGCGGCTCGGTAAGTACACAGGCCTTGGAGTTTCCCCTTAAGTTCAACAGGGTCTGTATCAGCGGGTGCTGTTTCATTAAATTCAATCCTCTCTCATTAATTAATCTACGGCAATTTTACCAGTAAGCACCTTATATTTCAATGTATTAATCAAGTTTTGTTCAATTTCAAAAAAATTTATCCTATCAGGTTTTCATTTATTTAAGTTGCTTGTATTTTCTTCAAGAATATCCTTCAAAAACCACTAAAGAATATACTAGATTCGGACGAAAATATATTATAGAGATACCGCTTTATATATAAACTTATTAAAGCCATAAATCCCTCATAGGTACGGGGAATATATTTTACTGGCTCAAGGATTGAGCAGTTTTAAAGGCCAAAAGGAACAAGGAGGTTCACAATATGGCGACCATTACCTCAGAAATACTTATAGGTCACAGCAATGACCTCAGTGGAGGTATAATACCGACTCACATTCTTCTTCTGTCCGAAGGGAGCAAACCTGTCTGGATATTAAAAGACCTGGATATTCTGGAGGATCATACGCACGGTTCAAATACGATAAGATGGATACCCACCACCGATAATGTACTTGAAGATGCGCTATTAATGATTTCCATCTATGTTCTCAGGGATAAAGATCTGGTTGAAAACGCCTCAAAATATTTTCGAAGCTTCTCGGATAACATTATTGAACTCTCCCGGGATATAAGCATTGAAAATCTGAAGGAGCTTTACCGAATGTGCCGGAGGCTTCAATATGATTACAAACTGATCCTTTCATGTTTTACCGGTTCTTCCCTGGAAAAGAAGCTAAACATAATCAAGCTGTATTCAATGGATATAGAGGTGTGCAAGGCCTCCTATAACAGGTCCTACAACCCCTTTGGCGATAAAGTTGTTATAAATGGAAACCTCTAAAATGTGTTTTCCTATCATATTCATATAATGGCAGCAAGCACCTTTAAATAAAAAATCCACATCTATGCAAACCCCAGGCATAAATGTGGATTATTTCATTTGTGGAATACAGTTTTTCCCTCATACTCAACTGATGTATTATGTACCGGAAATTGTTCCAATAATATTGGAAATCATCTCCGTTATATTATCTTTGTACTGCCAAAATCCAAAAAATAAAACACCTAATATTGCTGTTAAAAACAATACCCATAAAGCTGTCTTAAGCCCACTCCCTTTTCCCCGCCTGTATCTCTGTCTTTCTATATCGCTCAGAGCCTGCAGTACCTGCCTTATATCCTGATATCTGTTATCCGGGTTCAGTCTCGTACATCTGAATATGATTTCCTCAAGTCCTTCAGAAAAATTGGGATCAAACTGCCTGACGGGCAGTATTTCATAAGGTGGGTCATTGGGGCCAAGGCCGGAAGCCATGTGGTACATTGTTACACCGAGACTGTATATATCGGCCCTTACGTCCGTCTGAGCATTTCCATACTGCTCCGGAGCAGCATATCCCCTCGTACCGCCCAGCATTGTATCATTGCGGGCATATTGTTTGTATTCCCTGGCAATTCCGAAGTCCACAATTTTTATCCGGCCGTCCCTCATAAGCATTATATTTGCCGGTTTCATATCCCTGTATACTATTGGGTTTGGCCTTTGGCTGTGGAGATACAGCAGCACATTGCAAATCTGCCTTGCAATGCTCACGATTACCAATTCAGGCAGCCTTCTGACCTGTCTCAGATACTGCTCCAGATTTATCCCGTCAACGAATTCTTCGATAATATATATGTAATTCTGGTCCTCAAAGAAATTGAACATCTTAACTATGGAAGGATGATTCAATCTTCTCAATATATTGAACTCCGCATAGTAGTTTACACTGTTCCTCGGATCTTTTAGAACAACCTTTAGAGCCCAAAATGTGCCCATGTTTATATCCCGTACCAGATATATTTGTCCCATTCCGCCCCTGCCCAATTCCCTGATAACTTGATATTTTCCCAAAATCAACCCGGAATTCACCAATAGATACACCTCCCTGCAGTACCTCTGCGGGTTTCATTATTTTCACACTTCAGCTTACAGATGCGGTAAGCCCAGCTTTCTCATTATACTTATTTCTATATTTTACCACAAGTCCTTCTTCAGTTGTATAAAAACAAGACATATGTCAAGGAAAGAGTGACATATGTCCAAATATTCCTTACAAATTATATTTGTATAAAAGTTCTTCCGCAGCGTTTCTGAGATCTTTCAGAGTTCCATCATTATATATTATTTCATCACTCAGTTCGTCAACGATTCGCGGCACATCCGCCTCGGTGTTATGTGTAGAACTGCTGTTTTTCACTACCCTTTCACCGTCCCGTGATATGAGCCTGCTCCTTCGTATCTCTTCGCTTACCTTTACTCCTACTATAAGAAAGTTCTTACCTCTCCAGTATTCCAAATCCTCCATTGTACGGCCCCCAACTATGATTGAGAGCTCATCCTTCCTCATAGCTGACAGCTGTTCCAGAATTGCCCTGTTAAAGTCCTCGCCCTCCAGCCCGGCGTTATCCCATCCATATTTTCTCTGGCCTCTTTCATATATCAGGGCCAGTATATAATCACACATAATATTTACATCCATCTCTCTCAGCTTATCCGCTGTAGTCTGGCCTATATACCTTTCAAGCCCCCTCCAGGACGGATTAACCTTTGCAATCTTCATCATCTCTCTGCACAATATGCCTATGTTATATATCCTTGAGTTCTCCTTTATAGCACCAAACTCCGCTGCAAGTGCGTCCTTTCCTGCACCCATCTCTCCAAAAATTACTATGCCGTTATAATTCTTATCCATCTGTATACCTCCCGATAGGTCCGCGTTCAATAGCATTTTACCACATTAACTTTTAATTATCCACTTACTCGTTGACCTGAAAGGATTTATACAGTTTATATATTCTCTCCATGTTACGAATAAGTATCCGCACTATCTCCGGGTCAAAATGCTTTGCGCTGCCTTCAACTATATAGTTAAAGGACTCTTCAAAAGGGAAGGCTTTTTTATAGGGCCTTTTACTGGTTAACGCATCCAGCACATCTGCCGCCGCTACAATCCGGGCACTGAGGGGTATGTCACATCCTGAAAGCCCCATAGGATAACCTGAACCGTCCCATTTTTCATGGTGCCCCTCTGCAATTTCTATGCCCACCTTGAAAATACTTATTCCGCTCTTTATTATATTTTCCTCGGCAGCCCTGAGCACCTTCCCTCCAAAAACAGTATGCTGCTTCATTTCATTGAATTCCTCCGCCGTCAGCTTTGCCGGCTTCAGGAGAATGTCATCTCTTATTCCGACCTTGCCGATATCATGCATTGGGCTGAATCTTTCTATATGATCTATGTAATCCAATGTAATCTGGTCTTTATACAGGCTGTCCTCAAACAGCAGCTGCGCGATAAGCTTTGAATATTTCTTCATCCTGTCCAGATGCTCTCCCGTATCCTCGTCCCTTGCCTCAGCAAGCTTTGCCAGGGCCAGTATGCTGCTGTACAAAAGATTGTCCACAAATATATTTTTATCAAAGCTTATAGCAATACTCTGAGCAATAACATTGAGAAACTGTATATGCTCCTCATTATATGCGTTTTTACTTGTACTTGAGAAAAATATCAACCCTATAGGCCTGCCATTTGAGATAAGGGGCAGAGTGATTGATGATTGTATCCCCGAAGCCATGATGATCCTGTTGTATTCACTTACAACCTTGTTTGAATTATAGCTTTCAAGATCGTTAATCACTCTTGGCTTGGCGGTTTCAATTATTCTTTTAAGGCTTGTCCTGCTAATGTCAAATCTCTTTCCAATGAGTTTTTCCGGCATTCCTGTTACGCTTCCGTCACTGATGCCGTAGGAAGCCTCAAGGGTGCTCCCTTCATCCTTCACCAGTGCAACTCCTATGTATGAATAAGGAATAAAAAAGGAAAACTTATTAAATATAAACTCCAGTTCCTGAGAAATTGAGAGATTTTGATTTACGCTTTCGATAAGTGAGATGAGTCTCTCAATCTTCTGAGACATCCTATCCACTTCCAGTATAACCGGGGCTACCTCTTTCTTTGTGGTCTTTCCGAGGCGGCTTTCCTTCTTAAGCATTCCTATATCACTCATTCCGGCAATGAAGGCATCAAATGGCAAAATCAGATAGCGGAATAGTCTGACCAGAAGTATTACCAGCGTCACCAAAAACAACAAGACAGCCGCAGCTGCAATTGCCTTGTAATAAAAATCCTCGGACTTTTTGTCATTTATCAGCGTCTCTGTAATGTCATTGCTGTAGTTCATCAGCGCCTCGTTATTATCATTAATATAAATTACTGCATTGATAAATTTACTGTCTATGATCTCCTGATTCCTTACTATTTCCAATGACTCCTCAAAGTTCTCCCAAATCCTGTTCATGCTGGCCAGATTTTCGCCTATACTCTGACGGGAGCCGCCTAGGCCAATGCTTTTGCCTTCGATATTTACCCTTCCCTGCTTCAACTGACTCTGAGTACTGTCAAACTGCTTGAGAGCGGCTTCTATATTGTTATTTATCTGATTTCTCTTCTCTTTTATTACATCCTCCGGTTCAACTATATTTCCGAGAAGCTCAGCCTGCATAAGCTCATACTTCCTGTTTGCATCTTTGGCCATCATCTGAGTAAACATCCTTTGTTTGCCCAATACATTCACCAAAGCCGCCCTCTCATATTCACCGGTATTAACTTTGTACAAGGCTACAACCAGGCATAAAATTATAAATATTTCTATAGCAGTTGCCGCAGCCAGGTCCTTTCTCATATACTTTAGAATAGGCCGTTTGTTCTTTTTCAAGGGAATTCACTCCTTATGCTGCTCAGTATGAAATTCTCATACATCCTATATTGACGTGTCTAATTTTACACTATTATATCATAATATGTCATCTTGTACTGAGATAAAGATGTGTGAGTTTAAACCTTAACAAATTCACCGGAGAAAATATCGAATCTTCAACGATTTTTCGGAGGTGATAAATTCAATTATAAACTCACACATCTATATTAGCCTGAAACCGTATATTATTCTGCAACAAAAAGCTGTACCGACAGCAGAGTGATAAACTTAACAAAAGGCCAGGCATCCGGTGCATAATTCCCGATGCCTGGCCCCCTTTTATGGCCTGTACTGTTCTTCTATATTTGTTACTATGTTGTTGCTTATACTTATAGAACAGAGTAATTGTGATCCCGAAACCGAAGTACCACTGACCGAAGCAGTCTTGAAGGCATCATAGGTAACTACCTTGGCTGAAACTGACGCTCCCCCTAAATCCAGCAGTTTAAAGACGGTGCTGTCTGTAACCTCATAGGTTGTAATATCATGAGTATTGTCTCGCATATAATAATCATCCGGAACAAAATACTGGCCGTTTTCATCCTTTTCCGCATTACCATCCTTTTTAGCTTCTTCGATAGCCTGATCACCAGTATACCATTCCACTTCATCAACCTGAATATACTTCTTTCCGTTTTCCTCATATACCTTCTTTATATAACCCATCTTATTACCAGAAACAGTCTGCTTGGGTTTAATCGTAAGAGTCAGTATAACCTTTGGGCTGTAACCTGAAACTGTTCCTTCTATTTTCTGAACACCGGCCTGAGATGTATCAACCTTGGCAGTACTCCAGGTTACCTTCATGTCCACAGTACTCTTGTCACTCATTACCGCCGTCACCTTTTCAGGAAGCTTGTACTCTTCACCCTGATTAACGGTGGCCATTATACCTTTAACGGATGAAATCTTGGCAATTACCTTCAAAGTAAGCTTTACCGGCCTTCCGTAATCCTTTGCCACTCCTGCAAATTCAAAGGTTCCTACCTTGGATGTATTAACAGCTCCCTTGTTCCAGTCAACGGCTGCCTTTACTTCCTCTTCCCCGTTGAGTTTCAGGGTTACATCCATTGGAAGCGCATAATCCTGATTTTGACTGGCTGTATCCTCTATGGCTTCTACCTGAAACTTTCCTTCTATATCTTTGAGCTGTGCGTCCATATCCGCAACGCCGTTCTGTTTCGCCAGTTTGATTATATAGTAGGCGTCATCCAGCCTTCCAGCCTTTACATACTCATCCCTGATCTTCAGATATGTATCCTTATTCCCCTTGTCTAAATCTATAGCCTTCTGATAAGCCGTCTTTGCCTCGCTGAACTTATTCTGGCTGATATAATTATTTCCAGCCTCCAGGCTACTTTTAATATTACCGGAGTGAAGGTTGTTCTTCAAAACAATTCCACCGACAACTCCAAGAGCCAATACAAGAACAGCTAAAAGGCTTATTATTACATACTTTAACTTTTTATTCTTTCTCTTATTCTTTGCTGCCACACCTGCTACAGGTTGTCCATTAACAAAAGCACTGTTACTGTTCATTGTTTGATTATTAACAGTCTGCTTTGTATATGGCATCTGCATGGTATAGTCCATATGAATATTTGAACCAGTATCTTGCTTGTTTACTTCAATTCCGGCGTCAAATCCGGAACCATTATTTTTCTCTGACCTGTCAAGCTGCACAGGTTCACTGTCCCTTTCTGGTCTACCGACGTCATCGAGCTGGCTGAAAGCAGCTGGCTGCTCCGAAGAAACCTGCTCCACTCTGGCACCACAATTAGGACAAAACCTCGTTCCGTCCTTCAGACTAAATCCGCAATTTTTACAAAACATTGTAACTCCCCCATCATAGGAAAACTTCTTATTTCAGAATAATTATATACCAAAACCACTCATATATTCCACCGAAAAAATTTCAATCATAATTTTCACTGATTTTGGAAAAATATATGAGGATAGAAGGCATACACAAATAAAATAATTGTCTTTAACCCAATAAGGAAAGGAGTATTAAAAATGAACAAGACCAGTATAGTGAGAAAAACTATCGCCGCTTCACTAACCGGAGCAGTGATGCTGTCAACTCAGGGCCTTTTCTATGCAGGGGCTGCCGTGAACAATGGAAAAGGCTGTACTCAGTGTGTCGTTAGTGCAGTAGAGGATAATGACCATGCCGCTCCCAAGGCGAGCCTGAAGGATGAACTTCAAAAATTCGTGGATGACAAGGTAATAACGGCGGAACAGGCAAAGAAAATAGAGGCTTTTCTCCAGAAGAAAATGGAGGAAAAGAAAGCTGAACATGATAAACTTAAAGGAATGACCGAACAGGAAAGGGAGAAATATATAAAGGAAAATGCGGGAAAAAGAATGGATTTCTTCGGGGAACTGATATCCAGCGGTATAATCAACAAGGAACAAGCTGACAAAATGAAGGCAGAGCTTCAAAACAGGAGGGAAGCAAAGCTTCAGGAAATTTTAAAGATGGAAGTGACAAAAGGCACGCTGAAACAGGAGCAACTGGATAAGATAAACGAATTCCTGACAAAGAAGAAGGAAGAAAGAATGAACGAGCATGAAAAGCTCAAAAATATGACAGAAGAGGAAAGAAAGCATTATATTTCCCAGCATCCTAAACAAAAATCTGACCTGCTGGCGGAGCTTGTATCCGCCGGTATAATAAGCAAAGAACAAGGCGATGCACTGTCAAGGGTACTGCCTCAGCTTCACCGTGGGCATAACCATAAGGGTGCACCCGGCAGGAACCCAAGCAGTATCAGCTAGACTGGCAGCCTGCAAATCCAAAGTAATTGAACGAAAAAACAGAGAGATACCGTCGTATCTCTCTGTTTTAATTCGCTTCATTGAGTTTTCGGAAAATCATTCAGTGTACTGTTTCTATATCCATACAGGAAGTAAATGGCGAGGCCCACTATGAGCCATATGGCAAATCTTACCCATGTCATAACAGGCAGACTTGCCATCAGATAAAAACAGAAGAATATTGTCAATGCCGGAGTATAGGGCACCCCGGGGCATTTGAATTTTCGCTCGATATCAGGCATCGTCTTTCTTAATACAATTACTCCTACAGATACAAGTACGAAGGCAAACAGTGTCCCAATATTACATAATTCCATTATTACCCCCAGAGGGAGAATTCCTGCAAATACGGCAGTGACTATCCCTGTTATCAAAGTACCGAGCCCCGGTGTAGAATACTTCTTGTTTACCCTTGCAAAATGCTTCGGAAGCAGCCCATCTCTTGACATAACCATGAATATCCTTATCTGTCCGTAAAGTGTTACAAGCAGAGTTGAAATCATGCCGATCAC
>JAUZPH010000100.1 GCA_030706065.1 Bacillota bacterium
GAAGAATAAATATTATAGACAATAATATTTAAGGAGTGTCTTGTGCTCCAATAATGAGGCAAAAAAGATTACTTGCAAGTGGTTTATATAGCCGCTAACCCTAAGCTTGCTCTGTTGGAGCCATTAATCATGAAGAAGGATTCATTTGTAACAAACTCCATATTGCTTACTCTCTCCAATCTGACAACAGGAGTGCTGGGATTTATATTCTCCATAATGCTGTCCAGAGAGCTTGGAGCTGAAGGAATGGGGCTTTACGGCCTCATAATGCCGGTTTACAACCTCTTTATATGTCTGATCTGCGGAGGAATAATAACAGCCATTTCAAAGATTTCTGCAGAATATTTCGCTAAAAATGATTACAACAATCTTAAGAAGACCATAAGAACCACCCTGTTCTTCAATATACTCTGGTCTTCCTTCGTCATATTCTTCGTCTTTTTATTTTCTTATCAGATAAGTACATATTTTATCAAGGACAGCAGAACCCTGCTCGCTCTAAAGATAACCTGCCCCGCAATGATATTTATATCCCTGTCCAACACTCTGAAAGGTTACTTTTATGGTACCTCCAAGGTTGGAGTTCCGGCAGTCATTGATATCTTTGAAAAGGCAGTGAGAATTTTAATTTTATATTCCATATCCCGGATGATTGATTTGTCCTCAGTAACCACAACGGTAACGTCTGCCTATGCTGCCCTCTGCATTGGCGAATTTATTTCACTGCTGCTTCTGTACATATACTATAGAATTGATGGGCATAAAATAGGCCACTCCACCAACAGGCCGGACGGACGAGCTCAACTGCTTTTTAACATACTGGTTATTTCACTCCCCCTATGTCTTAACGGTTTTTTATCTACTGCTTTGTATACTGTCTCCACCTTGATGGTTCCAAGGAGGCTTGTAACCGCAGGCTTCGAATATAAGGATGCTCTGTCTATGATAGGTAAGTTCACTGGTATGTCCATGGGTATTGTCTTCTTTCCGATGATTGTCATCGGTTCCATTTCTACAGTGCTCATACCTGACATATCCCAGAGCCTAAGCAAGAAGGACTATTATTCTGTTGAAGAAAGGATTTCTTCCGTCCTTAGAATATCCTTTTTACTCGGAGTATCAACAATGCTCATCTGCCTTGTCAATGGAGGCGAATTGGGGAGAATGTTTTACAACAGGAACGATCTGGGAAGTTATATTAAATTTGCCTCGCTGGCGTCACCACTTCTTTTCACCGCCGCCACAACCTATGGTGTCCTCAATGGCCTTGGCAAACAGAATATAATACTTCGTAATTCCCTCATCATATCTGCATTGGAATTGGTTCTGCTGTACATATTTACAGGTATTCCATCCATCAATATATATGGCTACGGAATAACCATGCTCATTACTTCCTCATTAACATTGATTTTGAACATGAAGGTTATAGGCAAAAGTATAGAATTAAGCTATAATGGCTTCAATCTAATAGTATCGGCCCTGATATCCTTCCTCCTATACTACGTAATGATGCTGGTGATGAGGAGCTTTCCTTATACAATGATTACCTCCAGGAATATATTGATTCTTGTCTTAGGTTTCTCACTGCCCTTTACTGCCGGCTCTATTCTGAAATATGCCGAAAAGAGAGGATGATTATCTCATCCTCTCTTTCATGAAATTCGGTATTAGTCTGGTTATTCTTGGTGAAAGGGAATCCATGTCCTTCCTTGTAATACCTCCCACCAATATAAGCCCATAAATGTATACGAATCCTCCTACTCCAATGGAAAACAGCAGAGGTATGACCTTTACCACAGCCCTTGTATGGCTGCCTATCATAAAGGTCTCAAGGGTAAAGTAAATCATATATACGATGACTCCCATAAAAGCCGAGGCCACTATTGGTCTAATCGAATATTTACTCAAATCCAGCTTGTACTTCGTCCATTTTCTGATAAACCAGCTGTTTATAATGAGCGGCACTGTAAAGCAGATGATATTACCTATAACGGCGCCGAGTAAATTGATGGAAGGTACTGCTACAAGTACATAATCGCAGACTATTTTGAATATTATACCAAAAACCATAGATGCCGTTACTATGTACATCTTTCCAATACTCTGCAGTATTGTGGTCTGAATCTGAACAACTGACATAAGCACCACTACAATAGAGCCAAACTTCAGCAAATAGGCACCAATCTTTGAATACTCCGGATATTTGTTAAAGAGTGTTGAAAAGATTGGATTACTCAATACAGCAAGTCCAACAGCTGAAGGTATGGAAACCATAAAACAGAGCTTCAAAGCCTGATTGATTTTACTCTGGACCCTCTTTCTGTCATCAACGGCTGCTGCAGCAGAGATAGCCGGCAGAACAGCAGCACTCAGGGCTGAGATTACTGTTATAGGTACATTTATCAACGGATTCAATTGAGCTAATATGGCAAACTTTTGACGTGCAATTACATCCTTAAGTCCGGAAACAATGAGCCTTGGAACCATAATGCTGGAATCCACAAGGCTTCCGGCATTTTGAAGGCCTACCGAAAGGGTAATTGGTACTCCATAATTGAGTATTCGCCGCAGCAGAACCCTGTTGGGCAGTCTTGTAATCTCAGCGGTAGCCACATCCTTTGGAATCCTGTATTTCCTGCTTTTTTCATATTTTATGACAAGATATATACCCGCAAAAAGTGCCCCCAGTGTAGTTCCTATTGTCCCTCCCACTACACCTGCCTTCATGCTTACCTTTATGAGCAGTGCAGCAAACATAAGGCTGAACACAGTATTTATTACCTGTTCTCCTACCTGAGATACCGCAGTAGGAGTCATGTTTCCCCTGCCCTGAAAATAACCGCGGTAGGCTGATACTACAGAAGTTATGAGCACTGTCGGAGCGAGAGCAACTACAGACAAGTATGCGTCCGGCAGACCCGCAGACCTTGTAAGAGGCCCTGCCAATAAAATCATAAGAAGAGACATGCCTAACCCCAGCAGCAGCAGCAGAAATCGTGCCAGTTTAAATGCTTTAACAGCATCCTTGTAGTTTTGCTGTGCAATGAGCTCCGAGACCATCTTTGATATAGCTACGGGAATACCTGAATTGGTAAGCACGTAGATCAGCGCGAATATCTGATAGGTATAACTGTAATTTGCGAGGCCTTCATTATCTAATATTATGCTCAAAAAGGGCAGGTAAAACAGCGATAGAAGTTTCACCACAATACTTGCCGCAGATAAGACAGCAAAGCCTTTGGTTGTGGATTGTTCTCTCATATATTTCAAAACCTTTCACTATAGATGAGCTCCCTAGGCCACAAAAATTCATGCAGCCAAGGATTTACACCATTATTTAGAATTTGAAAACATCCCGCTTTATCTTCTTAAAGATCGGCGGAAGGCTCTCTGCTATGGTCTTATTCTCCATGTACTCAAGCTTTTCCGGGCAGTTTGTAAAAACCAGTTTGAAAGCATACAGGAACTGATAGTCCAAACCAAATTTATTGTTAAAAAAGGCATTCAGCTTCTTTTCGCCATATTTCGCATCACCGATTATTGGATTCCCAAGATGGGCGAGGTGTGCCCTTAACTGATGGCTTCGGCCGGTGATCAGGTCTATCTCAATAAAGGAAAAGAGCCCGTTGCTCTGCACCGTCTTAACTTCCATTGCAATCTTCTTGGAATCTCTCACCGGAGAATCATAAATCTTTGATACATTGTTCTCCTGGTCTTTGAGTATATACCCTTCGTATACACCATCTTTAATTCGCCCTTTCACCAGTGCACAGTAATACTTCTTTATATTCCTCTCCCTTATCATCTCATTCAGAAGCTTGAGAGACTCAAAATTCTTTCCAAAAATCACTATGCCCGAGGTATTTCTGTCCAGCCTGTTACAGGGTGCAGGAGTAAATGTAATTTCATCCTCCGGCCTGTAATCTCCTTTTTCATTCAGATAAGACAGCACAAAATCCGTCAGGCTGGGCTCTCCATCCTTTCTGTCGGAATGTACAAGCAAATTCGGTCGTTTCTCAACAAGAAGAATATTCCCATCCTCAAAGGTTATCTTAAGATCCACGTCTATCTTTATAAAGTCCGCTTTCTTAGGTTCATTGGAAGATATTTTGATCTCCAGCGTATCCCCCTCTGCCAGCGGATATTTTTCCTTCGCCTTGCTGCCGTTAACCTTGACATCGCCTTTTCTGATACCTCTGAATATTGCACTTAATGGTACATCCTTCAAATACTTTCTCAGAAATTTATCCAGCCTCTGCCCTGCTTCATTCGGTCCTATAACTATATTCATCCCTTGTAAGCCTCCTAAATTGAGTTTTATTCCGTATCTCGGTTCAAATATTTAAATGCCATTCTGCACTGCACTGCCACACCTATAGGAAGACAGTTCTCGTCAATATCAAAGAAACTTCCGTGTGCAGGATGATTTATTCCCTTTTCACTGTTTCCAGCACCCAGGAAGTAAAAAGCTGAAGGCCTTTCCAGGGAGAAATAGGCAAAGCTTTCTACTCCCATACTGGGCTTATTCATGTGAATTATATTATCCTCACCTATTATACTCTCCGCACATTCTACGAGAGAATCCACCATAAAGTCATTATTATACAAGCACGGGTAGCTTTCCTGGATATCTATCTCACAGCTGCCTCTCATAGCCTTCGTTATGCCTTCCACAACTTCTGTAACTCTCCTGATGACATATTCCCTGTGTTCGGACTTCATAGTCCTAATAATGCCGCTGATATTGACCTCTTCAGGAATAATATTTTGAGCACTTCCCCCATGTATTGAACCCACAGTTATAACCGCCGGATCTGTAGGAGGTATCTCCCTGCTCACTATGCTCTGCAGAGCCAGAATGATATTGCTGCTGATAACTATGGGATCCACCGTATCTTCGGGGTGGGCTCCATGTCCGCCTTTTCCGATAATCCTTATATTAAAGGGATTTGATGCAGCATTGACCACACCTTTCTTTATACCGATCTTGCCGCACTCAATGCCCTCTGCTACATGGAGGCCTACTACAGAATCCACCTTCGGATTTTCCAGTACTCCTTCCTTTATCATAAACCTGGCACCGCCGGTAGTTTCCTCCGCAGGTTCAAAAAGCAGTTTTACATTGCCTTGAAGTTGATCCCTTATGCTGTTTAAAACCCGGGCTGACCCCATCAGGATGGTCATGTGTGCATCATGACCGCAGGCATGCATCTTACCCTCTACCTTTGAAGCATAATCGCAGTTTTTCCTATCCTTAAGAGGAAGTGCATCGATATCTGCTCTCAATGCGATAGTCTTCCTTTCTCCCTCGACGTAAGCCTTTCCTTCTATGATTGCACAAACTCCCGTCCCGGCAGTTTCTGTATATGGTATACCCTCCTGCTTAAGGAATTCCTTGATTCTGGCTGAAGTCTTATATTCCTCAAACCCCAATTCAGGATTCATGTGAAAATGCCTTCTCCAGCTCACCAGGTCTTCATAAATATCTGCTGCCATCTTTAAAAAATCATAATTTTCTTCCATACTACCACCACATTCATATAAAAATTATTGCCAAAAAACTTCTACTTCATCCTTGTCATGAAGTTCGTCATAGTAACCAGCATCGCTGCCATTCAGCTTCAATACAAGTATACCTTTAACCCTCGTTCTCTCGAATTGTATATGGTCAAATATATCTACAAAGATATATTTACTCTTACCTTTCAATATTACTCTTTGGCTGTTGACTTTAACGGATATTTCCATCATTGGACTTTGAGCCGGCTTCCCAGAGACTTCAAAGGCAGCTTCAGCATCACTGTTAGAGAATTTCTCTGGAGTTAATAAACTTTCATTATTCTGCTGTAAAACTTCTGTCTTTACTAAAGCTTCTTCAATATTGTTCACCGTATCCTTTTCTATTATATTATCCCCTTCTTTAATAATATAATCATAGGATATTTCCGAATTATCAGCAAAGAACCTGGAACCTGGAGATACAAGAAGCAGCCAGTACTTTATAAAATCTCCCAGAGTTGAAGGGTATATTATTTCCACATTGTCATTTTCCCTTATTATGCTTTCGAATCCCGCTTTTTCACCATTAATAAAGGCGACGGGTTCCAGATTTTTAATCTCTCCATTAAAGTAAAAGCTTACCGTATCATGTCCTGCTGCGTATTCCAGTATTTTAGGACAGGCATCCTTTCCGTCCTTTGAATACTTTATGTCTATGATATCTCCTTCTTTTACAGGGCTGTCAATAGATGCAGCAGTACTATTTACCTTTATCAGGGCATTCTCTGCCATTGTGCCAAAGGCCAGGCGTTTGACTCCGTTGACAGTAAAACGGATATTCTTTCCGCTCTTTCCTATGAGTACTTTGGGATTAATGCCGCTCTGAGCCATCACATCCATGACGGAATGCCTGTTATAATTAAACAAGCTCACTACATTTCCATTTAGTGTGACATCTATAAAGTCTTGTCCCATTCTCTTTATACATATGAGTGCAATACCTAAAACAGTTACTCCGGTACTACCAAGTTTATTATCGGAGCATATACAATCTTCAATCGCTTCCCGACCCCTAATAGCTATTCTCTGCCTGGGAAGGTTCATTTTTTCTGCAAGGAAATCCAGAAGTAATGGTGTATGGGCGCCGCCGCCTACCAGAAATACGGCATTGGGAGACTTCCCCCCGTTTAATTCCAGGATTCTTCCGCCAATCTCTTCACTGGCCTTCCTGACCGTGGGTGTAATGACTTTAAATATTTCCTCCCGGGGCACCTGATTTTCGAGGCCCAGTATATCCTTGTAGCTCACAGTCTCACTGACTGAACATTCCCGCTTCATCCTTTCCGCAGTATTAAAGTCTACGAGATAATACTGGGCAATCGCTTCGGTAACCTCATCGCCTGCAATAGGCACCATGCCATAGGCAGTAATGCTGTCTCTGCTGCTTATGGCAATATCGGAGGTTCCCGCACCGATATCCACCAGTGCAAGGTTAAGCAGCCTTAAATTTTGAGGAATAGCCGCCTCCATTGCCGCAATAGGCTCCAACGTGAGGCTGCCCACCTCCAGTCCTACCCTTGCCATTACTGCATAGAGGCTGTCAACAACTGACCTAGGCAAAAAGGTGGCAATGATTTCAGCACTGGCATTCTCTCCCTTATGGGAAAGAAGATTGTTGATTACGTATCCGTTCAGATAATAATTTTTTACGCTGTATCCAACGCAGTACAGCTTTCCTTGTGTATCCTTATTAACCTCATCCTCAGCCTTTTTTACCGCAGTAAGCTCCAGGCTTCTTATGAGTTCTCTGTCAATCTCCTTGTCCTCTTCCACATTCAGTTCAGATTTCACAATAGTAGTCCTTAAAAATCTTCCCGCAGCAGCAATAGCTACCTTCTCAAGCTTGAACTTAAGCTTTTTTTCCAGCTGTTTTTTTACAATATTTACACCATTGGCTACCAGGGTTATATCATGAATCTGTCCATCAATCATAGCCCTTTCCTCATGTTCAATGTAGCTTTCATAAACAACCTGAAACTTTTTCCCTTTCAGAACACCCACGGTACCGATTATGGACCGTGTTCCGATATCCAGAGAGAATATGACTTCATTAGGATTAACTTTTGTTCCCATCCGATCCTACCTCATCTTTAAGGCAAGCTTCGCCCCAGAACCTTGGGGTCAAAAATCAAAGCTTTCACCTCTCATAATTTGAAAGCCCACATTCATGGAATATGAGCTTAATAAAATTATAGTACATACTATTGTAACATTCAATAAATTTGTAGATATAGGGAAGCCTTAGGCCAACTTTTTCAACAATTTATGACCAATAAGTACATCAAGGTTGAAGGTTCTTATACTTCCATCCGTGAACTTGATTTCTATTTCACTGTCTCTTAAACCTGTGACTTCGCCAATCCCCAGGCTGTGATGACAAACCCTGGAGCCTATACCGTATTCATTTGAAAAGTCGGCTACAATGTCAATTCCGCATTCTTTTATAAATGGTGATATAGTGGCTGCCCTGCCCTTTAAGAAATGAGGAAAGTTCAGGTACAGGTTTTCCATGGTTCGCGTTATGCCGACATAGAAGAGCCTTCTCTCCTCCTCGACATCGCTTTCCCTGCCCTCTCTATGAAAAGGTATTGTCCCATCTACACAATTTATTATGAACACATCCTTAAACTCCATACCTTTTACACCATGGATCGTGCTAAAAAGCACACCTTCCTTTTCTTCTGCCTTCCTGTTCTTCATTTTTTCCTGAACCACCGCCACATGGCTTAGAAACTCACTTATGCTCAAAAATCCACCTATGGCTTCCTTAAATTCAGAAATCATATCATTTATATCCTCCTCCGGAAGCCTGTTTTTACTGCAGTATCCCTTAACATGCTCATTGTAACCAAGTTCCTGCAATATATGGTTTATGGCTTTTTCCACACCTAATTTATTTATATACAGTAACTTCTTTCTGAATTCCTGGAGTTCTTTATATTGAAAGAAAGGCAGTGCAGGTATACTGATGAGTATGTCTATGCAGTCCTCTTTATACGGATAATCTTTTATTTTCTCCAGGTTTACCTTGCTTATATACCTGAAGGGCCTGTTAATTATCCTCAGAAAGCTTGCCCTGTCTGTCATATCCTGGCTCAGCCTGAGGTAACTCAAAAGATCCGAGCAGATGAAATGGTCATAAAAGCAATAGTTCATGTCTATCATTGTAAAGGGCACCTTTTTCCTTATAAATGAATCTATCAAGGACCGGGATTCCATATTAGTTCTGTAAAGAACGGCAAAGTCCGAAAACTCTCTGTTTCCTGCAGAAACCATGCTGCCGATAAACTCCGCTATTCTCTCCCCCTGCCTTCTCTCATCAGCGTGTTTTTCGCAGGTTATCCTTCCATTTTCAGCTTTTGAACCGGTAATCTCCTTGGCATTCCTTATCTTGTTATTCCCTATAAGCTTTACGGAAATTTCAATAATCCCGCTTAAGCTGCGGTAATTCTTAACAAGAAACTTTTTGACTGCCCCTTCGAAGTTCTCCCTGAATTTAACCATATAGTCCGGCCTTGCTCCTCTGAAGCCATAAATACACTGATCCTCATCCCCCACCGCGAATATTGAATTTCCCTCACAGAGAAGCTTCAATAGCTGCAGTTGCATTTTATCACAGTCTTGAAACTCGTCTACCAATACATACTTGAAACGCTGCCTGTAAAGTTCAAGAATGCGGCTATTTTCTCTGAAAAGCTGCAGGGTCTTTATTTGAAGATCATCAAAATCCATAAGGCCTTTACATCTCTTATATTCCTCGTAATCATTGTAACATTGCGTGAGTATGCCGGCGCTTATGACCTCCGAAAGCTGTTCCAGGGTTTTAAAGCCGGTCTTGAGATAAGATATGCCGCTTAATATATCTCTCACTCTGTCCTCGCTGACCTCATCCATGAACCTTTTCAGGCTCTTCTCTATAACATAAAATGCGCTGCTTCCGCTGATAACCTCAATAGAACCATACTGCTTCAATAATATATTATAAAAAAAGGAATGGAAGGTTCCAAAGAAGGGTGCTCTATTTTCCTGAAAGATTTTTTTGAACCTTCGCCTCATATTTTCCGCGGCTGCTCTGGTGAAGGTAATTATTATTATGTTTTCCGGATTTACCTGCCTTTCCCTGATGAGATGCCCTGCACGGTTTATAATAACCGTAGTTTTACCGCTGCCCGGTGAAGCAACTACCAAAATATTCTTTTCTTCTGAATTCACTATATCAAGCTGAAAATCGTCAAGCATAGCAAACCACCTTCTCTTTATTTTTGTTTACTTCAATCCGATACCATAAAGAATCTTCCATTGATGTTTATTGAGTGTTTACAAAAGGAATAACTGCGGCTTTCACACCCTCCTATTGGACAGTGTGAAAAAAAGATATTCTATAAGTTTCGCTACACCACAAGCGGTTCCCACGTGCGGTCCGCGAAAAAGAATAACTATATTTTTCACACCCTCCTATAGATTATTGACAATCTATA
>JAUZPH010000101.1 GCA_030706065.1 Bacillota bacterium
CCTCACTGAGCGAAAAACAGAAAAGCATCATGAGAAGGACGGAGGTAGGCTTTGTATTCCAGTTCTATAATCTGGTGCAGAACTTAAACGTTGAAGACAATATAATGCTCCCGTTGTTGCTGGACGGCAAGAGCCCGAAGAAATATGAAAAGGAGCTGAAGGAGATACTGGAAGTCATAGATATGAGCAACAGAAGAAAGCACACGCCGAGGGAACTCTCCGGCGGCCAGCAGCAGAGGGTGGCCATTGCAAGGGCCCTGCTGTTCAGCCCTGAGATAATCCTTGCCGACGAGCCTATAGGAAACCTGGATTCAAAATCCGGTATGGATATTATGAGACTCTTTAAAACCATCAACAAGGAATACGGCAAGACAATAGTACAAGTAACCCACTCCCTGGAGGCAGCATCCTACGGCAGCAGAATTTTAAGGCTTAAGGATGGAGAAATTGAACTGGACGAGAAGAGCGCATAGGGGACGGTTCACAATTATTCCGCAGTATTGGACTGAAATTTTTTAGGGAAGCCATTTTGGCTTCCCTTTGTGTTACACGGACTTATTCTGTTCAGCCTCATATCTGTGTTAATATCCAAAACCTCCGAATAAGTATAAATTGAATTATCCCATTTGAAACGAGGGAAAGGTGAGTAAAATGAATTTGAAAGAAAACGTGAAACTGGTTTCTCCGGTCAGCGAAAAACTTAGTTACAGCGGAAGAATAGATTTTAATGATCCTGCAGTGCCGGTATTTATATTTCCCGGAAGTTCAGTGACAATGTCATTCACAGGTCCAAGCCTCAGGGTATTGGTAGAAAACAATCACGGTTACCATGATAATTATATTGGGTATATCATTGACGGAGTGCAGAAGAAGGCTCTCCTTTCAAATGAAGGCACTATTCAGGAAATAACTTTGGCTGAGAGCTTACAGTTGGGCAAGGACCATGAAGTAATACTTTTTAAAAGGCAGGACGGGTGCCACGAATTTTCCTTTCATGGCTTTATCGCATCTATGAGCAGCATTATAAATCCACCTGCCAAGAAGCTCAAAAGGTGCATAGAGTTTTATGGAAGCTCGGCGGTCGCCGGAGAACTGGCGGAGGCTTCTAAGGATACAGACATCCATTCGGCAAAAGATATTGCCGAATATTCAAATGCCTGGTATTCCTATGCCATGATGACTGCAAGAAATTTGAAAACCGATATAAGTATCATTGCGCAGGGAGGTATTGCACTACTTGATAATGCAGGATGCTTCAATTGGCCGAATTGTATTGGAATGGAAAGTATATATGACAAGCTTCATTTTAACCCGGACCTTGGAAGAATTACCTCCTGGGATTTCAAAGAGTATACCCCTCAGGTTGTGGTAATTGATATCGGGAATTATGATGCAGTACCGGAAGATTACATGAGAAAAGAGAGAGATGGAGACAAGGCAAGGAATTGGAGGATACATTACAAGGACTTTGTACTAAATATACGCAGAAAATATCCGAAGGCATTTATAGTGCTTACAAACAGCATCGCACATCATCACTCCTCCTGGGACCGTGCCATTGGCCGAGTATGCCAGGATATAAACGATGAAAAGATCGTCCATTTTCTTTATTCCAATATTGTCATTAAGACAACTTCCAGTATTAGCTTGGCGGAGGCCGAACAGATGGCCTTCGAACTCAGTATGTTCTTAAGAGGATTAGGAACAGAAGTTTGGAAAAGTGCAAATGTTACAGAAGTTTGAAAAAATTTTTAATAAAGTGTGAAAAGTTGGCATCAAATCGGTTACATAATGAATAGAATATAGTACGGGATGAATTACTTGAGTATAAAATATCTTGATTAAGGGGGGTTTCACATGAACAAACATCTAAAGAAGGTTTTCACATTCCTTGCAGTAACAGCAATGGCGACCTCGCTATTTGTTGGCTGTAAGAGCGACAAACCTACCGACAATCCAGGTACTTCCGGTGAACCTACGACAACAACTCCAAAGGATGGAACAACACCAAGAAATGAAACACTTTACTTTAACGGCCAGCAGTGGAATGCAATCAATGATTGGAATCCAATGTCAAGCAATTCCAACAATGCTTTTGGTGTTACCCAGAAGGATTCCGCCAGGACAATATGTTATGAAACACTCTATATGTACAACATGCTTGACGGCAAGATTTACCCGTTGTTAGCTGACGGACAGCCAACCTGGAATGATGCCCGTACCACACTTACCGTTAAAATCAATAAAGATGCGAAGTGGTGGGATGGAACACCGGTTACGGCAAACGATGTAGTCTATACCTTTGATACCCACGTCAAATACAAGAGCCCGGCTGGTTCGGATTATTCACAGTATATTGCCAGTGTAAAAGCTTCAGATGATTCGACAGTTGTATTTACCGCAAAATTAGGCAGTGACGGAAAGGCTATAAATCCACTGAAGGTTCTGGAATACCTTCCAAGGCAGTTTGTAATGCAGAAAGCCTATATTCAGAAGGTTGAACAGAAGACCGGCGGAGACGAGACAAAGATGAAGACCGACAAAATGGATGATTTTGTTGGATCAGGTCCATACAAACCCATGTTTTACAATGATCAGAAGGTTGTATTCCAGAGATACGATAATTACTGGGGCAAGGCAGCTTCCCTGTGGGGTAAGCTACCGGTTCCAAAGTATATAGCTCAGAATATGTTTAAAGACAATGCTGCCGGAGACGTAGCCTTGAAGAACGGCGAAGTAGACGTTTCACAGCAGTTTATAAGCAATGTACAGGGCATGATTTCCGGCGGAAAGATATCAACCTATCTGCCCAATGCTCCGTATTATGTAGCTGCTACAATGCCGACGGCATGGTTTAACCTGGAAAAGCCGGGACTTGACCAGATTGCCGTACGTAAGGCAATAGCATTAGCCGTTGACTATGACCAGATTCTTAAGTCGGCCATGAGCGGCGAAGCCCCATCTTTCAAGGATGTTCCAAGAAGCATAATGAACCCCACACCTGCAGAGCAGGCTTTGGTAGATATGGGTGCATTGAAGAGTCTTCAATGGACAGGTAATGATATTGAAGGTGCGAAGAAGCTCCTTGATGATGCCGGAATCAAAGATACAAATGGAGATGGAATCCGTGAATACAAGGGACAGAAGCTTTCCTTCAAGGCTGAATGTCCAAATGGATGGTCTGACTGGAATGCTACTCTTGAAATAGTAGCAGCAGCAGGAAAAGCCATCGGTATAGATATTTCGACTTACTTCCCGGATGCCAATACCTACTACAATGATCTGTCAAACCAGAAGTTTGATATAGCTATGTGGAGCCCATCCGCGGCAGGTATTTCCAATCCATGGACACGTGCTTATGGCTTAATGTCAAGCTCCTATAATTCAATGAAGACCCAGATGATAGGAAACTTTGGCGGATATTCCAACCCAACGGCTGATGCCTTATTAGCCAAGATTCCTCAGGAGACAGATCCGGCTCAGCTTAAAACGGATTATACTGAGTTAGCAAAGATTTATTTGACCGATATACCTTCCTTCTCGTTGATGTACAGACCGGAATTGTTTTACACAGTTAATGAATCTGTATGGACAAATTACCCGCAGCAGGGATCAAAGTCTGACAAGGGTATTGATATACCACCATATTGTTTGACAGATGGCTATGGTATTGCAGGTCTGTATTCAATTAAACTGGTTGGCAAATAAATAAAGATGCGTGACTTTATATCTGAATTTATCACTTGGGAAAAATGTTGAGATTCAATAGTTTCCTAAGTAAATAGGTTAAAGTTTTAAAGTCACACACCCCAAATAAACTACTTGAATAACTTGCTTTAGAAACTAGCCATGCTTTCATAGCTGTAGGGAGAAAACATGGCTGGTTTTTTTTGATATATAAGGGCAGGACAATTAATAATTATTCTGTTTAAAAGTGGATACTAGAGGGAGAACAATCAATAGTTTTTATGTGCTAATTAAATCTACAGAGGGCATAAAGATTAATAATCTTTATGTGCTTATTAAATCTACAGAGGGGATGGTGTCTTGAAAGGTTATAAAAAGTACTATACTAAAAAAATAATATGGTATGTACTGACTCTTGTGGTTGCCATAATTTTAAACTTCCTTCTGCCACGTCTGATGCCCGGTGATCCTGTATCAGCCATCGCAGCAAGGGCAGTGCAGGGGGTTACAGATCAAACAGCAGTACAAGCGGTTGTTGAGAACTATGTAAAAAATTTCGGATTAGACAAACCTATGCATATACAATTTATTCATTACATTCAAAACTTATTCAAGGGGGATTTTGGGGTTTCCTTTGTTTATTATCCAAGAGCAGTTTCAAATATGCTGGCAAGTGCTATTGGTTGGACAATATGCCTGCAGCTGCCCGCAATTATTGTGGGATGGTTTTTAGGTAATGTCCTCGGTGCAGTTGCTGCATATATAAAGAAGGGCTGGGACAAAGCCGTGCTTCCTGCCTTCTTGTTCTTAAGCAACATGCCGGCTTTTGGAATGGCTATCCTATTACAATTTTTCTTTGCGGTTTATTTGAAATGGTTTCCGGCCTCACTGGGGTACGGTTTTGATATGGTGCCAAACTTCAGTCTAAAATTTATTTGGTCAGTTATCACCCATTATCAACTGCCATTCTGGTCCATTGTACTTATTACAATTGGAGGCCAGGCCATAGGGATGCGTTCAATGTCCATTTATGAACTGAATGCCGATTATGTAAGATACAGCCGTTTCCTTGGCATCAAGGACAGGAAAGTTGTAAGATATGTGTTTAGAAATGCCATGCTTCCTCAGATTACCGGACTTGCATTATCCCTCGGCACCATGGTAGGCGGTGCATTGGTAGCAGAGATGATTTTCAGCTATCCGGGGCTTGGTACCACACTGCTGCAGTCAGTAACAGGCAGAGATTATCCGGTAATCTCAGCATGTACATTAATTATTACCATCATGGTGCTAATTGCAAACCTGGCTTTGGAGGTTATTTATGGTTTCATTGACCCAAGAGTTAAAGCAGTACAGCAGGATGTATAAGGAGGGGCTATTATGAAGAATCTGATTAAACAAGTATTTCATTCTCCCAAGTTCGTCGCAGGCTTTACAATATTTGCTGCTATGCTGCTTCTAATCATATTTTATCCCATATTTGTAAAAGACGACCCCCTGAAGATGATTGGTGGTCTGTTCAATAAGCCGGGAAAATATATCTCTGTAAGCGACGTGGTACAGACGACTTCCGTTGATTTAAAGATAGATTCTTCCGCAGCTAAATTGAAGTCTCTTACAACGGAAGAGAAACAGAGCATGTCTGACTGGCTTGTTAAGTTTGGGAATGTAAAGAAATCTGATGTCAATATCAAAGATGTGGCGGCGCTTGTTAAACTATGGACTGCAAATTACAGCACTACTGCCGACCAGGTAGGACTTCTTTATGCTGAGAAACAGCAGTACATGAGGCTGAATGACAAAATAAACAAATTGATGAACAGCGGAGACGTATATCTTGCCACAAAAAATGACAAGGGAGAACTGGAGGCAAAGGACCCTATTAATCCTCAGGCCTTTGTGAATACCAAGGATATCATAAACACCAAGACCTTTGTCCTTGGAACCGATAATTTTGGACGGGATGTGCTGACCGAGCTTGTAGCAGCTATGGGCACATCACTTAGAATAGGCCTTGTGGCAGGTACTATAGCAACCTTAGTGGGACTTCTGATGGGGCTGCTGGCAGGATATTTAGGCGGAACCCTGGATGATTTTATCCTGTTTATAACAAATATATTCACTGTTATTCCGTCCTTCATCCTATTAGTGCTGATTTCCTTCAGTATTGGACAAAGTGCAAGAGGAGTTATGCTCACGGCAACCATAATTGGCCTAACCTCCTGGCCATGGACCACAAGGTCCGTCCGTTCACAGGTTATTTCCTTAAGGAACCGTGACCACGTTAATCTGTCAAAGTTGTCCGGTCACAGTCTTTCCAGAATTATACTGACAGACATACTGCCATATGTGGCATCCTATGTGGTTATGGCCTTTATCCTTCAGATATCCACGGGAATTCTTGCCGAGGCTCAGCTTTCCATGCTGGGGCTGGGGCCAGCTACCACAAAGGTTTCAACCCTTGGGCTTATGATGAACTGGGCAATGCAGTACAAGGCACCCCTTACTGGTGCGTGGTGGGCCTTTCTGCCGGTTATCCTGGCAATCACCTTGATATCATTCTCGCTTAATTTGATGAATACAGGACTTGATCAGGTATTCAATCCACAATTAAGAGATTAAGGAGTAGGCTATGGGAAAAATAATGTTGGAAGTAAATAAGTTAAATACAAAATATATAACGAGGCAGAAAGAGAATGTCTATGCAGTGAACGATGTTTCCATCTGTATAGAAGAGGGAAAGTCTCTCGGAATAGCTGGCGAATCCGGCTGCGGCAAATCAACACTGGCGCTGAGCCTCATGGGCTACTATTTCGCACCGCTTCATTATATAAGCGGAGATATCATCATTGATGGCAGGAACATCTCCCAGATGAAACCGGATGATGTACGCAGGCAGATACTGGGGAGTGAGATTGCCTATATTCCGCAGGCAGCCATGAATGCGCTGAATCCGACCCAAAAGATAATAAGCCTCATCGAGGATGTTATCCATGCCCACCACACAAAGTATCCGAGAGAGGAAATCTATAGACTTGCCAAAGAAAGATTTGAGCTTTTAGGACTGCCCGTTGAGGTATTGCAAAAGCATGCGGTAGAATTGTCCGGCGGTATGAAACAGCGTACAGTTATTGCTATTTCCACTATCCTTTCGCCAAAGGTATTGATTGCGGATGAACCCTCATCGGCACTGGATGTTACCTCTCAGAAGATGGTAATCAAGATGCTGAAGGGCCTCATGGAAAAAGGTCTCATCAAATCCATGATCTTTATTACCCACGAACTTCCTCTGCTCTACAACGTAACCGATGATATCATGGTCATGTATGCAGGTCAGATTGTAGAAAAGGGAAATGCCAGGGAAATGGTGTTCGATCCAGTTCATCCGTACTCTCACGGCCTGATGGGATCAATCATAGTCCCTGAAACAGGCATTAAAGGCAATAAACTTGCCGTAATCCCCGGAACTCCCCCAAATTTGAAGAATCCCCCGGAGGGCTGCAGATTTGCTGAACGCTGCAAATATGCAAGCCATGAATGCAGGATTCAGATAGTCGAAGAAAAGCAATTCGGCAACGGAAGAATGTACCGCTGCCGCAAGTCAGTTGAGGAGCTTAAGGAGGTTTATGCAGATGAGTGATGAAAAGAAGGTTCCCTGCCTCAATGGAAAAGGCCTTACCAAGATATACGGAGCCAATAAAACCAGAACTGTGGCTGTAGATAAGGTGGATTTTGAATTTAACAAGGGTGAGGTAATTTCCATCGTAGGCGAGAGCGGAAGCGGTAAAACCACTTTATCCAAGATGCTGCTCGGACTTACAAGTGTAACTGAAGGCGAGATTTACTTTGAAGGAAAGAAAAGAGATATATCCTCTCGAAAAAAGAGAGCGGAATACTGGAAGGGCATTCAGGCTGTATTTCAGGATCCCTTCGCTTCTTATAATATGTTTTACAAGATAGATTCTGTACTTCTGGATTGCATCAATATGAGAGGCGGAAAACATCTTTCCAAGGAGAAAAAACTTGAACTCATGACGGAGGCCTGCAGCTTTGTAAACCTGAAGTTTGCAGAGCTTACCAACAAATATCCCTTCGAATTATCCGGAGGACAGATGCAGCGCCTCATGATTGCTAGAATCTTTCTGTTGAAACCACAAATTCTTATTGCGGATGAACCTACCTCCATGGTGGATGCATGTTCAAGGGCAACCATACTGGATATGCTCTTAAAATTAAGGGATGAGAACAATATGACAATTGTCTTCATCACCCATGATATCGGCTTGGCCTATTACGTTTCCGATGTTGTATATATAATGGAGCATGGGAAGATTGTGGAACACGGCAGTGCTGATGAAGTTATATTGAACCCGAAGGCAGATTATACAAAAAGGCTTATAAGCGATGTGCCAAAAATCTATGAACCCTGGGATTTGTCAACAGTGGGATGATAAAATCCATGCCAAGCGCGCATTTCATGTCGAAATGTGCGCTTGTTTTTATGGACTCTGCTGTATGCCATTATAGGTTTTCAAAGTAATGTACTACTAATATTGACAATTTTAGAGTACATGATATATTGATATGAATATACATGAAATGATATAATTGTATAACAAATAGTTTAAATATGCAGAATATTAACAAATCGGATAACTTTGTGTCGTAACCAAGAACTATTACAAGTAAAATGTAATTTGTTGAGGATTGGGGAAAGGTATCAGAATATGAAGATAAATAAACATCTGAACAAAACTCGGATAACAATATTACTGGTATGTTTATTTTTTGCCTTTCTGATAGGGAAGGCATTATTCGTCCGGCCATTTATCGGTATGGCCGATAATGGTGACTTCTTTAGAGAAATGAATAATTCAGGGCTTTATTACTTAACGGATAATTTTAATGACAGACATTTCGGTTACTTCAACAGACTGTATGGAATAAGACAATACAGAGTTGATAATGGTACAATAATTATTACGTCTGTTTCCTTTCTCATAAGGATAGCAGTAGCAGTAAATAAGATTTTTATAAGCAGTTCAATCTTCGATATCAGAATCCTGGCAGCAATATACTTTTTGTTGTTTATCTTCGCCTTCTACAGCATCATATCGGACATTTCCAGGCTTATAAAACTTCCGGTAATTATTACAGCAGTATCAGCCATAGTAATATTTGGCGACATAGGATATATGGCATATTTTAATTCTTTTTACGGAGAGCCGGCTTCCTTTGTATTCTTTTTCCTATTGCTTGCCTTCCTGTTGAGGCTTCTCGGTAAACAAAGGCTCACAATTATAAACCTCTTGGGTTTCTTATTCTCTGCATTGATCTTTGTTACAGCAAAGCAGCAAAATGCACCTGTGACGGTAGTTATACTGATATTGTCCATCAGATTGTCAGCACTTAGGAAGGACAAGCTATGGAGATTGGTCATACTTTGCTTTTCAGTAATCATAATAGGCTCTTCAGCCTTTGTTTATTTTTCAACTTCCAAAGATATTGCCCATATAAACCAATATCATTCATTGACAAGAGGCGTTTTGGAGAATTCCGCGGATATTCAGAAGGATACGGAAGAAGTAGGGCTAGACAGCAAGTATTCAATGCTGCAGGGAACCACTTATTATGACAGATACTCTTTGGAAGCGCCTGAGTCGGACCAGATGAATGATGAGTTTTACTCAAAGTATGGTATTCCGTCAATAATGAGGTATTACCTTAATCATCCTGACAGGCTGAACGAAAAGCTGAATATTGCGGCGAAGAACAGTTTTACCATAAGGCCGGAGGTCCTGGGGAACTTTGAAAAATCCGAAGGAAAGTCCTACGTCAGCAAGGCTTCAACATTCTCTCTCTGGAGTACAATGAAGGAGAAAATATTTCCACATAGCTTTAAATTTATATTGTTGTTTTATTTCATTTACTTCGGAGGCTTGTCAAAGCTATATATTGATAATTACAAAAGAAGGGATACAAGAGCCATGATAAGGCTGGAGGCCTTCGGGGCTGTTGCCCTTATGGGAATGATGCAATTTGGAATATCCTCTATCGGAGCAGGGGATGCAGATCTTGCGAAGCACCTGTTCCTGTTCAATGTATGTTATGATTTCATGTTTTTATCTGAACTGGTCTTTATAGAAGATTTTATATACTCGAAGCTGAGGCTTAAAGAAAGAGTGGGTGAGATAATATGGAAACAAAAAAGGTTGATATCTGGGTGATAATGCTTATCATCCTAATGTACTGCCTTATAACGTTTTTTAA
>JAUZPH010000102.1 GCA_030706065.1 Bacillota bacterium
GAAGTATTCATACCTCTTGAGATGGATCAAAGCTATGCCAATATTAAAGAGGGGGTTGAAGGCGGACTGGCAGATGGCTACAGAAACTTGTTCGGTTTAGAGTTTCCCGGAAAGACAAAGGTGGTTGAAAGCATGATCCCATCCTCATACCTTATGTCCGGCGCAGAGGATATGAGCCATTACCTAATGACTATTTTAAATGAAGGCAAATATAGAGATCACAGGATTTTGTCCAAAGATAATGCAGAAAGGCTGATAAAGCCTCTTTCAAATAATAGTCCCTATGGTGTTGGTTGGTACTATTCGGGCAGTTATTCCTGGCATACCGGCGAAGAACCGGATTATAACGGATACATGAAGGTGATACCTTCAGGAAAGCTTGGAATAGTGATGCTCTGCAACACAAACGATATTGTAGGCAAGGCGCTGGCAAAGGACAGTTCTTCAACAAGGAGAATACCAGAGGGTATAATGGATATGCTTTCAGGCTTTGAACTCCCTGAAGCACCGGCACTGAATATGAAGATGGTGTATGTCATTATAGATGCCTTCTTTTTATTGATGCTTCTGACTGTGTCATTTTCTTTGAGAAGAGCCTGGAGGCAGAGGAAGTTACCCCCGAAGAGCAGGGCATATTTCATAAGGAATATTTTTGAAGTATTGTTGATTCATGCAGCATTGCCTGTCACATTAATTGTTGGAATTCCGTATTATTTTCAGGCCACTCCTCCTTTCTTTGCAATCAATATTCCCGACTTTTATGCTGCTTTGGTGTCAATTTCATTAATATTAGTGACCTCCGGTTTTATCAAGCTGCGGCGTTTATTTAGGAGAAGCAGCTTCTAAAAGAAAAGTTTCAGATGAAACAGGTGAAGGTAAAAGATACACATGTCAACAATACTGCTAAATCTCAATTGCAAAGAAGAAGTAATTGGTTTATCCTAATAAGTAAGGGGGGTGGAAGCATATGGTTAATATACCGATATTTAAGTATTTCCGACACTATAAGGGGAAGTTTTTATCCATCTTCCTAGCTCTATTTCTGAGTATAACGCTGCTGTACACCATACAAATGCTTATTCACTCTATATTTAACACCCACTATCTGGCTTTTGTAGAGCCTTACAAGGTATTCTCAAGGATTGCCCCTGAGGGGCAACTGTTGGAAAATGATTTGATAGATAATCTAAGAAAACAGAAGAATATTGAAAGGATGGCACCCTGTGTCTTTGGCAGTATTAGTTTTGACAGCAGCTTCGAGAAAAATGTTCAGACTACCGTAATGGAGTTGGAGGCTCAGGATATTCAATATTTGATGTCAAAAGCGGATTTGAAGATTATTCAGGGAAGACTACCGGAGCCGGGCTCCAGGGAAATAATCATACACAGGCTTGTTGCAGCAAATAAGAGGCTGAAGGTTGGAGATCGGGTAGGAAATCTGGTAGATAAAAATGAGGCTCTCATCGGAGAGTATACGGTGTCAGGCATACTGGATGGCAGCTCGCTGTTATCCTTCACTTCCTTTGAAACTTATCTTGCAGGAGGAGGAGTGCAGGAAAAATTCAGAATTGGAGTAGTTCTTTTTCCAGAAGGAGGCTGCTTGAATCAAATGAACGAATATCTTGATTCTCTTCCGCCTCAATACACTCAGGTGAGAACTTTAAACACCGAGAGGAGAAAATATAATGAAGCCTATGCAGGCATTGATTCTCTTATCTCTATCATTGGTATAATTGAAATAATTATTGTATCCATCTGTGCCGGTTTTCTGAGCTATATATATTTCTCCCAGCGGCGCAGGGAATTTGGGCTTTTGAGTGCACTGGGACATACCCACCAGGAGATAATATACTATGCTTTCTATGAAATCAGCCTGATAAACTTCCTGGGGTTTGTTGTCAGTATTTTAGTTTCATTGTGCATTGGAATTGTATTGAACTACACAATATTCACAGTCAAGGGACAACCCTTGGAGCTTTTGAGCACGTCATATATTTTAAGAGTTGCCTGTATACCGGTGTTTACCACATTGTTCAGCGTTTTCCCCATTTGGAGGATGCTCAGAAAGCTTGATGCGATATCAATTATAGAAGGAATAGGTTAAAAGCATGGTTATCGATGGGAAAAATATCAGTCTTGTATATGATTCTGAAACAGAAGAAGCCACCTACGCCTTGAAGGATGTCAATGTGCAGATAAGGGAAAAGGAGATTATTGGAGTTGTAGGTCCTTCGGGCAGCGGTAAAAGTTCCCTCTTGTATGTTTTATCAGGGCTTAAGAATCCAAGCACCGGTGCTGTTTACTATGATGATATGAACATTTCCTTTCTAAGTGAAGAAAACCGAGCAAAGCTCCGACGCAAAAAATTTAACTTCATCTTTCAACGGCACTATCTTATGGAATATCTCACAGTATTGGACAACGTGCTTGTAGTTCTGAATGAAAGGGATGAAAAAGCTAGAGAAATAGCTCTCTCAGTTTTGAATAGACTGGGGATAAAGCAGCTGGCCCACAAAAAACCGTCACTTCTATCCGTTGGACAGCGCCAAAAAGCGGCCATGGCAAGGGCTCTGGTGACAAATTCTTCTGTTATTTTTGCGGATGAACCTACTGCTTCCCTGGACCACGAATCCGCAATGGAGGTTATGAAGATTTTCAGTGAAATCAAGGCAGTGACGTCTATAATTTTTGTAACTCATGACCTGCCTCTGCTTGAGAGTGCAGACAGAATTATTCAGATGTCTCACGGAAAAATAGTATCCTGGAGGTAGGTACATGGGGGAAAGAACTGAAAGCTGGCTCACTTTTGTTAAATATACAGTGTTAATAATTATATCCTGCCTTACTGTACTTCAGAATTTAGAGAATATATGGCCGGTAATATTGCTTTCCGGCCTTTTAGCCGTATCCATGACAATGCGTAATGCAGTACTTTCTTCAACGGGAAATTACCGTTATTTGTCGAGGGTTACAATTTTTATAGACCTCTTTCTGGTATTCGTTGTAACCTTTTTTGACCAGGGCAGCAGCTCCAGAACCTTTTATTATCTCGTGATGGGTGATGCCTGTCTTCTGCTATATCCTGTAACAGGAGCAGTTGCGGGTGGTGTTGGGTTTATTCTATATAATATCGGTAAATATATTCAATCAACGGAAAGATCCACGGCGGGCTTTATTTTAAGCTCGGGCCAGGAGCTTGGGAAGTATGTTATGATATATATTATATTTTGCATTATAGTCTATGAAGTAAGACAAAAACAAAAATTAAATCAGACCCTGCTGGAACTCAACATCAAGACCAAGCAGTTTGAGGATGCATATGAAAAGCTGAAGGAAGCATCAGAGGCATTGGAGGAGGTAACTGTGCTGAGGGAGAGGAACAGGATAGCCAGGGAAATACACGACACTGTGGGGCATACGCTTACAACGGTACTTCTGGAAATGGAAGCAGGCGCAAGATACATAAGACAGGATCCTATGCTGGCAGAAGAAAAGATTAATCTTGCAAAGGGACAGGTAAGGAAGGGGTTGAGTGATATAAGAGAGTCAGTAAAGCTGCTGGCGGCGGGCAGAGAGCTTAAGGACTTTACTGCTTCAGTGAAACTTCTCATAGAAGAGACCATGAAACACAGTGGAGTTTTTGTAAAATATTCCCTTTCGGAACTGCCTGTACTTACAAAAGAGCAGGAGAATGCACTTTACAGGGCGCTTCAGGAGGGAATGACAAATGGAATCAGACATGGAAGGAGCACTGCATTCCTATTCATACTCAAATATGAAAACGGAAATATAAGATTTACTCTTGAAGACAACGGCTCAGGTAATGAGAATATAACAAGAGGCTTCGGTCTCACAGCCATGGAAGAGAGAATAAAGGCTGTCGGAGGCACCCTCGGCATTCAGTCGGAAAATGGCGGAGGCTGCTGCATTGACATATGCGTTCCCTTAGGAAAGGAAGAGTGCAATGGTAAAGATTAAGGTTTTAATAGTTGATGATCAGGCATTGATAAGAGACGGTTTAAAATCAGTGTTGGTTTTGGAGAAGGAGCTGGAGGTTGTGGGTACTGCCAGGGGTGCACTGGAGGCATATGAGATGATTTCATACTCGATGCCCCAGGTGGTACTCATGGATATCAGGATGCCGGGTATCGATGGTGTACATGCTGTTACTCTCATAAAGAAGAGTTATCCGGAAATCAAAGTTTTGATGCTCACTACTTTCAATGACGAAGAATATATCGTTAATGCACTGGCAGAAGGGGCAAAAGGATATATTTTAAAGGATATTGAGATACCGCAGCTTGTGGAAGCAATTAAAGATGCATATCTCGGAAAGATGATAGTACCTCCGGAGGTTGCACAAAAACTTCAGGGAGTTTTTCAGAAACTTTCGGCGGTGAAAAAAACAGAAAATGAAAAACAGCTTCAACTGCCTGAAAGGGAGAAGGAAATTGCCGTGATGCTTGTTCAGGGATTTACAAACAGACAAATTGCAAAGGCGTTGTTTATAACTGAGGGAACTTTGAGGAATTATCTAAGCAATATTTACCGTAGGCTGGACGTTAATGATAGAACCAATGCAGTACTTTATTTAAAGGAACATGGGTTTTAATGTATAATTGATGTAAAATATATATTTGAAGGAGTTTTATGTTAATCAAGGGAATTATGCGATTTTTTATACTTTAGGGAAGGATGATCAAATTGAAAAATAATTTTTTAAATAAGCTTACCGAGAATTTTAGAGACTGTTACGGAATGGATAGATTATCGAAATATGCCTTTTTAACCGGGGCTGTGCTGACGGCAACCTATTATTTATCGCCACTCGGTATAGCACTTATGGGATACTCTACATGGAGAAGCTTCTCTAAAAATAAGTATAAGAGGTACAGGGAGCTTGAAGCCCTTAACCGCGTCCTGTTTTCCTTGAAGGAAAGTGTAAACAATAAAAGGCTGGCACTTGGCGGCGGCAGTCAGTATAAGATATTCAAGTGCCCTAATTGTTCTCAGAAGCTCAGAGTGCCAAGAAGGCATGGAAGGATAGTTATAACTTGTAAAAAATGCGGCACAGAGTTTAAAGGAAAGTCTTAGTTTAATATTTGTGAAATGCAGGTTGTTTACAATCTGCATTTCTTTTTGTTGTGAAATATAATTTTATTTTCTAGACCTTAACATCTGTTATCATAATATCAATAAAAATGGCAGATTTATGACGATGTGATAAATTGTCCCCGAAAAAGTATAGTGATATTTCCACATTGCCAAAAATGTAAATAATATAGATAAAGCAGAAATAAATAATAGCTAGGATGTTAAAATTATGACAAAAAACCAGGAAAATCATCAGAAATTGGGGGGCTGTATATGAAATTTTCCTATCTGTTAAATAAGAAAATCAACGGAAAATCTGAAAAAATCTTTGAGGGGATTGCACGTGGGAGAAAAAAGGCATTGGACAACTGGTTTAAAGATACTTGGCTGGCCTTGGAACTAATAAGAGATTCGCTGCTTTCGTATTTTGATGAAAATGAAATTAATTATGAAAGCTTGATTAAGCTGCTGGAGGAGAAACGGAAACAATTTCAGGACTTTTCAGAGCTTTTTATCATTAATCAGGATGGTATTGTTAATGTTTCTACATCTACCGTCTTTACAAAGAGAAACATGAGCCATCTTCCAAACTTCGAAAAAGGAATGAAATCCCATTCTTTGATGTATGGGCCTTATTGTGACACCGACACCGTGAGAATCGGCAACTTCAATTCAAAGTTTTCTGATGAAGTTACTTTGATGTTCTCGTTGCCGTATATTAATAAGCAGAGTGGCAGGAAGGCAGTGCTCTGCGGGAGGATACCAAATGATGTCATGAGTGACATTATACAGCATGAGGATACTCACGTTTATAAGGAATCCGGTGATAACTATCTCTTCATGATCAAATCTGAAAGAGGTATTTCACCCGGTACAGCCATATCCAGGAGCCGTTTTGAAGACAGCACTTTTACTTTGGGGGATAATTTAAAGCAGGGTGTAGGAACAAAAAAATGGGGAGTCATCAAGATTAAGGAGCATACGGAATTTGAGATAATATTCAATGATCCGGCCACCGGAGGATTACATGTCGGTGTGAGGAATACCATAAATAACGGTGAAAACCTGGATACCTGGCCCGGCTATCCGGATTACAGACATATTCCAGTAGGCGGAAAAGGAGTAATAATACAGCCTCCTAACTGTGAAGAAACCTGGGGAATGATGTGTGAGGGCGATATTGCAGAAATATATAACTTTAGAAGCCTGAACTTGAAAATGCCTTTGCTTTCCGGAATTAGCAGTGCCGTTTTACTGTTCGGGAACTATTTGATATCAAAGCATAATAATTCCTTCGAGCTTGAGCGCCTGGCTTTGATATGGATATCAATAACAGCATTATCTACATATATTGTTCAAAGGCTTTTTACCAAACCCTTAAATAGTACCATTTCCATTCTTCAGGAAATAGCCGAAGGTGACGGTGATCTTACATTGAGGGTAGAAAAAAGCTCCAATGATGAAATCGGTGAACTTTCCAGATGGTTTAATAAATTCATAAGCAATCAGATGGGCATGATCAGGCGTATAGGCAGGGCATCAAAGGATTCAAGAGCCTCTGCTCATTCTCTTTCGAACCTGGCAGAGAATGTACAGAAGAACACGGGAACTATAGCAAATTCCATATCTGAATTTCTGACGGCTTCACAAAAACAGAACGAGGTGTTTCAACAGACTCAAAGAAACATTGACAGGATTTCAAGTTCCATCGGCGATATGGATAATCTTATAACAAATGTAAGTACAAAGATCAGGAATACGAGTGATTATGCCGCCCTTAATTCTGAATCTTCCAGAAAGGTCCTGGTTAACATGAATGATCTGCAGGAAGAGATGAAGAGTACTTTGGAAAGTATAGGGATCCTTCAGAAGTATTCAGAGGAAATCAGTTCAATTACCGGTGTTATAAGCAACATAAGCAAACAGACTCATATGCTGTCCTTAAATGCCTCAATTGAATCCGTCCGTGCCGGAGAGGCAGGAAGGGGATTTGCCGTGGTAGCCCAGGAGATATCGAAGCTTGCAGCGGGCTCCAATGAAGCTGCGGTATCTATAGAAAAACTTATTTCTTCCGTACAGAAAGAAACGGAAACTTCGATAGCAAAGGTGCGCAGTATAGGGATGAGCATAGATAACCAAAGTATAATAGTATCGGAATCAATGAATACTTTTAACAGGATAAAAAATGAGGTGACGGATGTATCATCGGATATTGAATCTATAACTGATTTGATACAACTCCAGTCCGGTGAAATAGAAACAATTACATCAGGCACAAGGAAGGTTGCTGCCGAAATTGACAAGGATACCATGGAGAATACAAATAAGAGCGAAGGGGTATTAAATAAAGTGAAAGCTATACTGAGCCAGACTATACAATTTGAACAGGCTTCCAAGGCCCTTTCGCATTCCTCCGAAAATCTCAGTGATATCGTAAATGCCTTTAAATTGAAGTAATATTAAAAACCTCTGTTCAACAGCGAGTTCACTTGAAGCAGAGGTTTTTTTGATAAGCTGATATCTAAAAAGCTTTAATTAACTCCAACAGCAGTCCACGCAGAGTTTACAGCTGCCACCTCAGCACTTCCGGCTCCGTAAAGGTCGGCAGCAGCTTGGGCCAGAGCAAGCCTTGCAGCATGGAAATCCGATGAAGAGGTAAGGTAGCTGCAAAGGCCTCTATAATAAATCTGTTGAGCTTTTACTATACCTACTGCAGAATTTGTGGCGGTAAGGTAGCAGGCTTTGTTCGGTATTCCGCTGTTGGTGTGAACTCCACCCCAATCGCCAGCCTGGGTATTTGGAGCATATACATACTTGCTCATATTGTCCGGATCGCCGTATTTTGTAGGATCTGCCATGCTTCTCAAGGCGTCTCCGGACACTTTTGGCGTCCAAATATCTTCGCCGATAAGCCATTCGGCCTTGCTTGATTGTCCATAAAACTCTATAAAGGTTCCAAAAGCATCTGACAGGGATTCATTCAGGGCACCGGATTGATTTTCGTATATAAGGTTTGCTTCATAATCATCTACCCCGTGGGTCATCTCATGGCCTATTACATCAAGGCCGCCGGATAACGCAACGGACTGAACTCCGTCACCATCGCCGTAAACCATCTGAGTGCCCGACCAGAAGGCATTTACATAATTTCTACCGTAATGCACGGTAGATTTCATTGCCATATTCCTGTTGTCAATGCCGGTTCTGCCGAAGACAGCATTGTAATAATCATAAACCACTCCTGCATAGTAGTGGGCATCAACGGCGGCAGGGTCGTTGACTGTGGTTGTGGTGGAATAAACCAGGGAACCGGGGGCCCTTGTCCCGTTATTAGCGGTGTAGGTAGAGATAACCGCCGGACGGGTGCTGTCAAGTAATTGATACTGGGTTTGGGTAGTTTTTTTGCTTGTAGTTGTAACTTGAGTCAAGTTCAGCGTCTTTGTATCTCCAAGGACACCTTTACCGGATCCGGTAACACTTACGGCACCGGCAACTCTATTATACTGATGAACTATACTGCCCTTTACAGCATCAACAAAAATATGCCAGTCGCCGGGTTCTGGGTAGATAAAGCTTAATCTGACTTCATATACCGGTACATATTCGCTGCCTGTATTATACAGGTACAGCTTTGCAGTTGGTTCCATTTCAAGTTCGTCAAACTGAACCTGACATTTGGCTATATCAATGGCCTTTTCAGGCTTAATGAATTTTGCCTTATCAGGCTTGGCCTTTCTCGCCGCAGGGTCAAAGCTTCCGTTAACGGCATATACTTCGTTGTCCTTATTAAAGTGAACGATATACTCATTGCCATATACGGGAATACCATTTACCATCTGCTGAGTCTTTATATGCTTGAAACCAAGATTATCCTCCTTCGATGTTATTTCAGAGAATTCAACCTCCGGGTTTTCAACTCCGAATTTGACTTTGTTATCGCTGAAGAATTTGTATACTCCATTCATATCCTTGGTTAGCTTACCTGACAGCTTCCCCTGAACAAAATCCGGAGCCTTACTCTGCTGGGCCTGTGGTGATGTTGAGGGAATGAGAAAAGCAGCCATAAAAACTGCAGTCAGGATTGATAGAAATTTTTTCATAGACACCTCCCGAAGAAAATAATATAAAGGTAACAGTATAAATATTACCTTTATATTATAATAATTCAATAAAATGGGATGGTCAAAGGATTTTAATATTGAAAATTGTATATGATAAGACAGGATTTTTTTATATATTTGACATAAGTTACACAATGAAGTTTTTTGGTTTGACTGACTTCAGCATGTTTAAACAACCGATAATAGTGTAAAATCTCCGCTACTAACTTCTTACAAGGGATTGTATACAGGAGATCAATTCAGCCATATCATTAAAAACCTTTGGCAGAGTTAAAGAATTTACTTTTTTACGGGTATGCTCTGAGTTGTCGAAGTTGATTACCTGTTCCATATTACCGTATACTACAATATCTTTGTTCCTATTTTCCATACTGGTTATATTATCGAAGTTGTATTCGTACCATACGGTACAGATATCACCATTATTATCAATTGCCGGCCCTTTTTTCATGAAGTTATATGTAATCCCAAAATCTGATTCATAAATATAACTTTTCTTAAGCTGGTTCTTCCATGTATGGTGCCGGATAAGTCCTGCAATAGCCAGCAGTAAACATCCGTTAAAAAGTAAAGCGATAATGTCCTCTAGCATGCTATTTTCAGGTGCTATCAGATTCACAAAAACCGCCGGAGGTATGGTAAGGATGAATGGTAAATAAAATGCTATAAATTTTAATCTCAATATTTTATTTCCTTCCTTATTTGAATAATCATACCGTTTGTTCATTACTGTCCTCCC
>JAUZPH010000103.1 GCA_030706065.1 Bacillota bacterium
AACTGCTGTGGTATGAAGGAATTCGGAGTTTCTTCAGCAAGTGCCTGCGCCTTCTGTATTGCTCCCTTCATGCCCTCGGGTCCCGGTGTCAGTACCAGTTCGGCACCCAGTGCCTTCAGGAGCTTTCTTCTTTCTATGCTCATTGTCTCCGGCATAGTCAGTATCAATCTGTAGCCCCTTGCAGCGGATACAAACGCAAGCCCTATTCCTGTATTACCACTGGTTGGTTCAATTATAACGGTATCCTTTGATATCAGTCCCTTTTCCTCTGCATCAGTTATCATTGCATAGGCAATTCTGTCTTTTACGGAACTCATGGGATTAAAATATTCCAACTTGGCCACTACGGCAGCCTTAAGGCCTTTCTTGGAATTATAATTGGTTAACTCCAGCAGCGGGGTATTACCTATTAAATCTGTTAAATTCTTTGCTATCTTGCTCATAATTGTTCCTCCCTGTATTTATATTAAATATATATCTATTCATTTAATAATTCCTATCGGATTAGTTGGCATTGTCTATACTTCTATTATATGTATGTCCTAAATAAATGTCAATATTCATTAGAAATTTTTTCTATTAAAATTACCAAACTTCATTAGCCCCTGCATTCACTGTTAAACAGTATAATCCAGCTTTTAAGGATAAGTATTAAATCTGCAGGGGTCCCTTTATTTTTCATAAAAAAGGAGCTGCACTGATTCTTAGTGCGACAGCCCCTTTCTAGTTTCCGTCATATATTGATTTCAATCACTTCTCCTGCAACCTTGTATTCAAATTCTTTTCCGTTTACTGTAACCTTCAGGTTGTCAAAACCCGAATCAGTAAAGACAGTGACCATACCGCTCTTTTTACTGCATATCTCCATGTATGATATTCTATCTGCTTTTCTCAAGTTTGTTATGATAACCGGAACAGAAGCTTCAATAAAAGGCCTTCCGTTTACCCTTACGGCCAATCCATTATCCTTGATAACATCATAAACTTCTCTGCCGGCGTGATAATTTGAGATTGAGAACTTATCTTCACTGAGATTTCCGATTCTTATCCCGGCCCAGGGCTGAAATTCTATAAGTTCCTCCATAGCTATATAGCCCAGAAGGCCGCCCCACGTATATACGGGATCTGCATTTGCCACATCGCATCCTTCACCTGTGATTGAATTATAGTTTTCATGAATATGATTTTTTTCTGTCCATTCTTTTAAAAACAGCTGTACACTTTTTTTGGAGAATTCAAAGGAAACATCGTAGAAGCCATACCTCTTCAATCCCTCAGAGACGAGGAAATTCATTGGCGCCCATATTCTTCCTCTCCAATAATTATTGTCAAAATATGCCTCATCGTTTTTAGATATACTCGGTATTACATACTGTCCCCAGAACTCTTTGTCATTGAGTAAATGTTCCTCTATCATCCTTTTTGCCTGCAGCTCCGAAGCCACTCCCGCAATAAGGGGATAAAAATTCGTCGGTGAGAGCCTGCTGCTGAAGCTGCCATCCCAATGCCTGTTACAGTATATGCCGGCTTCATCGTTCCATAGTTCCCGGTTTATCAAATCTTTTATATGAATATACTCCTTTTCAAGTTCAAGTGCTTCATTATCCCTGCCAATTAATCTGGCTATCTCGCTTAACGCCCAGCAGTCCATGGCGTATAATCCATTCAGTCCAACATCCGACAACTCCATGGTGTTTGTTTCGGAGTTAAAGGCCACATTATCATACATAGGGCTGTTGTCCAAGCCGGATTCGTACATGGCGCTCTGCATATCATGTGCCTTAGGCCAATTCTGCTCGCCCCGTGGGTATCTGTTTGAGCCCCATTCCAGCAGCCCATCCTTATTTCCGTCCCTGTTTGTCTTCCACCATCTATTCCAGGCCAACAGTTTGTCAAAGTATTTTTCCAAAAGCTCTTTTTCTTCAAACTGCCTATACAGCTTCAGCAGGCAGTAGGCCCCCACAGGGGGTTGAGAACGGTCTTCACTATTAAAAATCTGGGAGCCGAAATTCGGAATAATTCCATCCTTTGTAACTTCGCTAAAGATACTGTTAACCTGTTCATAAGCAAGCACTTTGTCGTAAGGGCTGCTTAAAATTCCCGCAAAGAAGGTATCCCATTCAAACAGAACATAGGAACCGAAACTTGTTCCATTGGCTGTACACCATGCCCTTGAAACCGGTGTGCAGAACCTGTTCTTTACAGGTTCATAGATTGTATTCCAGGCAATCCCCTTATAAACAGCTTCCGGAGCATCTTTTAGCATACCGCCTCCCTTTACCATTCCTGCTTCACATAGTTTTTGGTTTTCTTCAAGGAAATTTTCCATTTGGGCAATGTTCATTTCACTGTTGCATCTTATGTATATATCCTTATTGCTTTCAACCAGGACGCCAAAGTTTGATACATTAACAGGAGTTTCATCATCTATATCTCCGAGGACATCAATTTTATATTCTCCATTGGGGCTCCTGAATAGTAAAGTACCGCCTTCCTTTTGTATGGAACCGCTTACATTCCACCGGAAAAGCCCTGATATAAAAAACTTTATGTATGGCTTTTTACCCTTGGGTGAAATCTTATAAACAAAGGTATCTCCATCACCTGCAAAGGTCATATTAAAGACAAAATCCTGATAAAACAGATCAATATCAAAATACCTGCCGTCCAAATCGTGGTATCCGAATCTCCTGACATTTTTCCACAGCATTTCATCTTGATAAAACTTCATATCATCATCATATATACCGACTCGCACCTCTGCCAGGTCCGGCAGGCGCATAACCGCATTCAGGCATCTTACATCCCAGGTATTCCAATTGCTTGTCACATTCATAAAAACATCTCCTCCAAATCAAGTGTTTATGCGCGGCTTCTTATCAAATTTACCACAGGATACACATACTTACAATATTTTTATTCTGCAGCAGCAGCCTGAATTTTTATGTAATCGGCTATATTCTTCACTTCCTCTATACTCCTTTTGAGCGAATAAGGTATAGACGCCGATGGAACCACCTGCTCCTTCTGAAACCTGTAATATCCCTGACAAAGTCCAACGCAGACATACCCGTTTTCAACCTCCGTATCTCCATAGGGTTCCAGAAAAAGCAATACCTTTTCTCCCTGTTTCACTACAGGGTCCTGTCTGTTATTCATCTGCATGACCCCGATAACATCGCTGTTCAGAAGCATATTTTCTTTTAAGGCTTCCATTATCCTAACTTCCGATAGGATATATTTCACTTTATTTACCTTTACATCCTGCTTTTTTTCTGTAACCTCACCGACAATAATTAGGGGAGAATCCTTTACAAGCTGCTGAAGGCTCTCAGCGTTATAGGATCTACCTAGCCCGGCCATAATTTTGTTTTCCGATATTTTAATTGTGGAAGAGGCAATAACTATACTGAAGGATATAATGAAAAATATTATATAATATCTTCTTGTCAAAAAATTCACCCCCACATTAATTGAGTGAAGCCTTGGAATTTCCAGGCTGCCTCGATCAGCTTTCATCAGGATAATAGTAACATATTTTAATATTGTTTTACAATATTTCCCATAATTTCTTGCCATGTTTTCCCTCCTGTTTATTTTTCAAAAAAGTTTTCAATATTGAAAATATTATTATTGACAAGCATTATTCAGTGATGTATTATACATATAAAACCAAATAAAGTTCTATCAAGAGCGGTGGAGGGACTGGCCCTATGAAACCCGGCAACCTGTTTAAACAAGGTGCTAATTCCAGCAGCGATAAAGCTGATAGATAGATGTACTGCGACGTCAACCTCTTCTATCAGAAGAGGTTTTTTTATTCATAAAATATCTGTCAGTCTTAAATCCTATCTAGTTACAGTATATATTACTATTCGTATATGTTTAGTAATACTATCCAATCAGCCTTTATGGCAAAATAAATAAATAAAAAGGGGCGATTTTATAATGAGTGAAAGACAATTCAACTTTGACACACTTCAAGTTCATGCAGGCCAGTCCGTTGATCCGGCAACAGGTTCAAGGGCAGTTCCAATTTACCAGACTACATCTTATGTATTTGAAAATACACAGCATGCAGAGGATCTATTTGCACTGAGAGCCTCCGGCAATATTTATTCCAGAATAGGGAACCCTACAGTAGGTGTTTTTGAAGAGAGAGTAGCCGCTCTTGAGGGAGGAGTTGGCGCTCTGGCTACCGCTTCCGGTTCCGCGGCAATAACCTATGCCGTACTGAACATTGCAAATTCCGGTGACGAAATTGTCGCTGCAAGCACACTATACGGCGGTACTTACAACCTGTTCAATTCAATACTTCCAAGGCTTGGGATTAAAGTACATTTTGTCAATCCTGATGATCCAGAGAACTTCAGAGCAGCGATTAATGACAAAACAAAGGCATTATATATTGAAACTATCGGCAATCCGGGAATAAATCTGGTTGACATTACTGCCGTTGCAGACATTGCCCATGAAAATGGTATTCCTCTTATAGCAGACAATACCTTTGGAACTCCCTACCTCATAAGACCTTTTGACTTCGGAGTAGACATAGTAGTTCATTCTGCTACAAAATTCATAGGCGGCCATGGGACCTCCATTGGAGGAGTAATTGTTGATTCCGGTAAATTTGACTGGGCAAAATCCGGAAAGTTCCCGGGCTTCACTACTCCCGATGCAAGCTATCATGACCTGGTATACTCGGAAGCACTTGGAAACCTTGCGTACATTATTAAGGCCAGAGTTCAGCTGCTGAGAGATACGGGAGCATGCCTCAGCCCATTCAACGCCTTCCTTTTCCTTCAAGGGCTCGAAACCTTGTCCTTAAGAGTCCAGAAGCATGTTGATAATTCAAGAAAGGTAGTTAAATTCCTTGCACAGCATCCTGCAGTGTCATGGGTTAATTATCCCGAACTTGAAGATAATAAATATCATGAGCTTGCAAAGAAGTATCTTCCAAAAGGTTCCGGTTCCATATTCACCTTCGGCATCAAGGGTGGAGTAGAAGCTGCAAAGAAATTTATCGACAGCCTGAAAATTTTCTCACAGCTTGCCAATGTAGCCGATGCAAAATCCCTGGTTATCCATCCGGCTACCACAACACATTCACAGCTTTCAGAGGAAGCTCAGGTAGCAGCAGGGGTAACACCGGATCAGATCAGAATCTCCATCGGAATCGAGGACGCCGAAGACCTTATTTGGGATCTTGACCAGGCCCTGAAGATTGCCGTACAATAATAAAAAAAGGTGGTTAACTCTATACTCCATTTTTAAGGTTAACCACCTGTAAAACAGAGGTGTAGACATTGAGTTTGAATTCTGTAAAGGAATTTTTCTCTGCTGAACGTTTTAATGTTGATATAATTGAGCTGGAAGACAGCAGTGCAACAGTGGACCTGGCAGCTGCGGCACTTGGGGTTCAGCCGCAGCTAATTGCAAAAACCCTGGCCTTTAAAGCAGGTGAAAAAAATATTCTGATTGTTACAAGCGGAAATGCCAAAATAGACAACAGAAAGTATAAGGACCATTTTAAAACAAAGGCCAAAATGCTGACCGGTGAAGAAGTAATGCAGATTACAGGCCATCCGGTAGGCGGTGTCTGCCCCTTTGGACTGAACACCGATATGGAAATATATCTGGATGAGTCTTTGAAGCAGTTCCATGAGGTTTATCCCGCGGCAGGCAGCCCGAACTGCGCAGTAAAGTTAGCCGTCAGTGACCTGGAGAGGCTTACCGGCGGCATTTGGCTGGATGTTTGCCAAAGCAGCAGCTGATTTTCACCAAATCTTAATACAGTATTGATATCCCTTTAGGAGCATCGCATCCCTTGATGTTTCTAAAGGGTATCTTATGTTATGCGGAAGCTCATATTTTCGGTAAGGGAGTGAAGAAATATGCCTATAAAGATACCTAATAATTTACCCGCTAAAGAGATACTTAATAATGAAAATATATTTGTTATGGATGAGGACAGGGCTTACCACCAGGATATAAGGCCATTGAAAATCGCCATTTTGAATCTCATGCCTATGAAGGTTGCTACTGAAAACCAGCTTCTCAGACTGCTTGGAAATACTCCTCTTCAAGTAGATATTACCCTGCTTTATCAGGAAAGCTATAAGTCCAGGCATACTCCCGAGGAACATCTGTTGAATTTTTACAGTACCTTTAGTGATATCAGGGAGGAAAAGTTTGATGGCCTTGTTATTACCGGTGCACCGGTGGAGCAGATGGAATTCGAGGAAGTGGATTACTGGGAGGAGCTTTGCGAAATTATGGATTGGAGCAAACGCAACGTAACCTCTACTCTGCATATCTGCTGGGCTGCACAGGCCGGGCTTTACCATCATTACAGTGTTCCAAAGTATCCTCTCCCTAAGAAGATGTTCGGCGTTTTCTCCCATAAGCTAAACTATAAGAACGAAAGGCTGCTCAGAGGTTTTGACGATATGTTTTATGCACCTCACTCCAGGCATACGGAGGTAAGAAAAGAGGACATATTACAGAGGGAAAATCTTCTTCTGCTCACGGAGTCGGATGAAAGCGGCGTTCATATAGTCGTATCAAAGGATAACAAACAGATATTTGTCATGGGCCATTCGGAATATGATGTCAACACCCTGAAGTGGGAATATGACAGAGATGCGGCAAAAGGTATGGATATAGCGATTCCAAAGAACTACTACCCTGGAGATGACCCTTCAAAGGCACCTATGGTGTTGTGGAGAGGACATGCCAATTTGCTTTTCTACAACTGGCTCAATTATTATGTATATCAGGAAACACCATACCAACTGGTATAAAAGTCTGATAATGCAGTTTATAGCCAAGAATAAGTTTGTATATCCTCTTATTGACTAAAAATCCCTGTTATAGTATTATCTTAGTGAACAAATAGGAATAATAGAGTTGTAATTGTTTCTTCACTATTGAAGGTTTTTAGAAAAGCGTCGAGGCGTGATTAAGGATGCGGAAATTTAGTCTTTTAGTATTCGCCTGAGAAAACATCGAATCTTCAACGATTTTTCCGGATGTAAAATTCCAACAAATTAGATTTTGATTTAGAAGAAATTTTACATCCCTGGCGATCCATTAAGATATAAATTTCCGCATCTATAAAAAGAGGGTGTTCATATATGAAAATTTCCACTAAAGGCAGATATGGCTTGAGAGCAATGGTAGATATAGCATTGAATTCCGGAGGAGATTTTATACCGCTGAAGCTTATTGCCGAGAGACAGAATATCTCGGAGAATTATCTTGAACAGGTATTTTCCACATTACGAAAATCAGACCTTATAAAGAGTGTACGCGGCTCACAGGGTGGTTACGCCCTTTCGCGGGAAGCTTCCATGATAACCGTGGGAGAGGTGTTAAGAACTCTTGAAGGCGAACTTAGCATCACCGGGGATGACAACAGTAATACTTCAAGCTTTGAGAGGAGTATAGAGGACTGTATAAGCATCACCGTGTGGCAGGAAGTTAACAAAAATATAAACAAGGTCGTTGATTCAATTACACTTGAAGACCTGGTAAATCAATATAAAAAATTAAATGGCGAGTTTATTCTTGATTTTTCAATATAGTACATTTGTGGGGATTTCCATGCAGGAACAGGCCCCCGATCTGATGTATTAATCAGTTCGGAGGCCTGTTTTTGTAATTGCCGACTGACTGAGCCTATACCTTTCGATATATCTCCTGAAGTCCCAGGATTCTGAAAAGGCTTTTCCCGTGTGGTAACCGGACAAATACAAGGCTTCTGCCTTTTTGCCGGTTATATCAAACTCTGTGGTTTTTACTCCCAGGGTTGGTATATCCATAGTTCTTACTGCATCTTTATCTCTTAAATATATCTCTTCATTTTTATCCGTTATTGTGTTTATTATGTCAAGAGTATAGGAGATCAAATCTTTTTTCCCTGAAGGTATTCTCCCCTTTTCATTTTCGCACAGCCTGAAGCCGAAGGTTGGCCAGCGGGGCCTGCCGCTGACATCGAAAATCCATACCGGAAAATTGCTGAGCAGACCCCCGTCAACAATCTGGCTCGAATCTGTGCCCCTGCCAAGGGTTCCCGGATGAAAAAAGAACGGAATAGACGAACTGAGGCCGACAGCCTTCGAAATTTTGTAACCTGCCGGATCAATCCCAAACTCCTTGAGATCCTCCGGAAGTATCAATACACGCCTTTTTGTAATATCCGATACTATTACCTTGAGCTTGTATTCACCATCACTGTACACATCTTTAAAGTATTGTTTTCCTTTTTTCTTCAGCAGTCCATCTACCCATCTTTCAATATAATCCGTTGAATAGATACCCTTTTTTAAAATAAGCTTTATGAGCTTTGTCAAAACAAACTGCCTCATACCTCTTTCCCCCAGGAGCCTGCTGTAGTCAACACTCTTTAATATGGCTCCCAGCTCACTGCCGCTGTAGCCCGCAGCCACAAGTGCCGCCGTAATGGCACCGGCGGAGGCACCGGCTACCCTGTGCCAGCTGTAGCCTTCCTCTTCCAGTGCCGTTACCGCCCCTGCCAGTGCAATCCCTTTTACCCCTCCACCTTCAAAAACCGCATCTGCTTTCACAAGCATCCCCCCTCCGGGTTTTGTGGCACTTTTTTACCCTGTTACAATATTATGAGTTATAAGAATTATTTAATCCATAATCCCTTGTTCATTTGCAGCTGTACCTATGGCTTCCTTTCCGGTACCATCCTCCCTGACCCTGTAAATCCTTCCTGTTTGTGAGTCATTATATATGATCCATCCGTTTGAAACAGAAAAATTAAAATTCACACCGGAGGTTATCTTTTTTTTGTCCCGTCCATACGGTCTGATTCTGAACAGATCACCATTTGCGTCGGCGTAGTATATCCATCCATCTTCAATGCTGCAGGCCGTCATATTCTTTTCCAGCAGCGTGGTAGTATCTCCGGTTATCCAATTATATTGTTTAAGTTCAACTGCACCATTATCGGAAGCAGTGTAGTAAAAGTTTCTTCCCTGAAGCTTCATATAACCATACAACTGATCTTTAATTTCAAACAAAACCTTCTTGTCCGTGCCATCTTTCTTCATGCTGTATATTTTATAGCCAGGCATATTATTTTCAGCCTGATTCATATTGTCAGTTCGATTCATATTTTCAATCCCAAGGGTGATAATCCTGTCTCCCCCAATCCCGAGCACAACACCATAATCACCCAATTCTTTTTTATCGCCTCCGGTGCTGTTCATCCTGTACAATTTCGGTGAATTTGACGAGTAATTCATATAATAGATGTCGCTGTCTATAACCATCATAAGCTGGATTCCCTGTTCACTTCCGGAAAAATCGGTTTTTCCCTGTCCATTTGTTCTTATCCTGCCTATACCGTTACCGCTGTTATAATAAATCCAGTCTCCAACTACATTCAGACTTCCAAAACTACCCTCAGCAAGCTTTTTAACAGTACCGTCCCCGGAGTTCATCCTATAAAGCCCGCCCTGATCACTGAAATATATCCATCTACCCTGTACAGCTGTTGTTCCTCCATGTAAAGTATTATCAATTGTATTTCCCTGCCTGTTGACATTGCCTCCGCTCAGTACAAGGATGATTACAAGAGCAAGTACTGCCGGCAGCAGGAGGGGTGTATGCCACTTTGTAAACTGAAACTTCTTTTCAGCCTGAGGCATATGTCCGGCTTGAAACTTTCTTCCCGCTTGAAGCTTACGCTCAGTCTGAAGCCTGTTCCTCATGTTTCTTCTCTCACTGGCGTCCAATTCTACCAGCCTTACTATATCTCCATCATCAATTCTGATTACACTCTCTTCTCCCTGACTCATCTTTCCCGAATAACCGCAGCCACTGCAAAACTTCTCTTCGTCCTTTAGTTCCAATCCACAACTTGTACAATAC
>JAUZPH010000104.1 GCA_030706065.1 Bacillota bacterium
ATATTTTATGAATTAAGACCAACACTGATAAGTAGTGCTTCATCCACCAGTACCATGTCTTCGTCCTTCATATGTCCTATCTTTTCCTTCAACCGCTTTTTGTCCAAAGTTCTTATCTGCTCCAGCAAAACTACAGAATCCTTGTTGAGCCCATATTCCTCCGATGAAATTTCAACGTGGGTTGGGAGCTTTGCCTTGTTTATCTGAGAAGTAATCGCGGCCACAATAACCGTAGGACTGTATTTGTTGCCAACATCGTTCTGAATAATTATAACAGGCCTGACGCCACCCTGTTCAGATCCTACCACAGGGCTGAGGTCAGCATAGAATATATCTCCTCGTTTCACTATCATTGTCATCAGGCAAATCACTCTCCGTAAGCCATACCTCATAATCTTGCAGATTCTTAAAGTCATCGGCACATCCCATCTCTGCTATTTCTACATTTATATCTGCCATCTCTATATAACCCTTTTTCATCTTCTCTATATATTCAATTTTTTTTCTTTCTTCTATATATAATATTAAAGCATCCTTGATTAATTGACTATTTTTTTTGCCTTTTTCTTTAATTTTACCTTCTAATTCTCTGCTAAGTGTTTCTGAGAGGTTTACGACTAATCTCTTTGAACCTGACATGTTTTATAATACCTCCTATTACCGTAAGCAAAATATGTAGAATAAAATATGCAGTAACATATCAACTGAACTGCACACCCCCACATTCATCCATACAGTATTAACTTTACGCTTGGAATAATTATAATCCAGCGCACCGCCATGTGTCAAAGCATTTAAAGCGGTAGTCAACATTTACCACACAAGCTTCTTACATTGCGCGGCAATATTACCATATTAGCCAATGAAAGGTTGATTCAGCAGTACATTCAGTCAATATCATATATAATTCCTTATTTCTACAACCCTGCCATCCTTCAAAAATACTCTGGGTACTCTCTTGCTGATTGCACAGAGTATCTCGTAATTTATAGTACCTATATGGCTTGCGATATCATCGGCATTATATTTTATACCATTCTCTTCTCCCATTATTATAGCCTCATCGCCAATTTTGACACCTTCAATATCAGTGACATCCACCATACACATATCCATACATATTCTGCCAACTATAGGAGCAAACCTCCCTTTAACAATGACTTTACCTTTATTAAAGAGCAACCTCGTATATCCATCTGCATAACCTATTGGTAAAGTGGCAATTATGCTTTCTCCTTCAGTTTTATAGGTTCTGCCGTAGCTTATGTATTCACCGGCCGGCAGTTTCTTGACGTTTATTACACTGGCCTTGAGAGACATTGCAGGTTTTAAATTTATCCTTGACTTGTCAACGTCATCGGAAGGGTAGTAACCATAGAGCAAAATACCCGGCCTTACACCGTCCATATGCACCTCGGGCATATCGATAATAGCTCCACTGTTCGCTATATGCCGTAGATTAACTTTAATGCCCAGGTCCTCCAGCTTGTTACAAAACCAGTTGAATTTCTGAAACTGGCATATGGTATACCCTTTGTCTTTCTCGTCAGAGGTTGAAAAATGCGAAAATATACTTTCAATTATTATATTTGGCAATTTACTGATTTTATATACATCATTTATACTGTTCTCGTCCGGTAAAAACCCTATTCTCCCCATACCAGTATCAACTGCTATATGTATTCTAACTTTTTTCCCATACTTTTCAGCCTCTTTGGATACTGCCTCTACATAATCACAGGAATAAGCAGTAATCTCTATATCGTTGTCTATAAGTTCCTCCACGAATTCCACCGGAGTATACCCAAGAATCATTATCGGAGCATTTTCGACAACCCTTCTCAGTTCAAGGGCTTCAGTCACCACTGCTACAGCAAGCCTGGTAGCTCCATTTTCAATAAGCACCGGTGCCACTTCCAGGGCACCATGTCCGTATGCATCCGCTTTTATAACAGCAATGATATCCTTGGAGGCCGCTATTCTCCTTATTTCTCTCATATTATGAGCTATGTTATCCAGATTTACCTCTGCCCATAAAGGTCTAAGTTTTTCTGCCATTATATTTCCCCCTCATCCGTACATAGATGCATTTCATATAGAAAGTATGCACCTTCATCAGAACTATTTATTGATATTCAACTTCAGGTATATCTAATTGACAGTTGACAATTGAGAATTGACAATTTAGGATGAAATTCAGCAGAGCTGAATTTCTTTAATTTTAGATATTTCACAGCTTTGCTGTGAAATATCATCCTTCATTGTCCATTGTAAAATGTCAATTGTCAATTGAATTGAAGTCCGAAGCCGGATATATTACTGGAAATTGAACAGGTTACTATCCAATTTCTCATTAGCAGCAAATTCAGAATAATTAATCCTTATTCTTTCCTTGTCCTTATTATCATATATCATTATCTTGCCAGGAACAAGGGTTTTGGCATCAACATATAATACCGCTTTAGCCATATTTATGTTGTTGTCCGGTATGGTCAGTTCGATGAGTTGGTACTTTCTTCCGCTTTCCTCCTGAACATAATATTTTGTATCTTCGTTTGTATACATTAGCTTTATGTACTTATTTACAAAGGCCAGATAATATAGATTGTCGAAGCTCTCCTCGATGGAATACTTCCTTCCGCTGGCCTTGTCGCTGACATGAATCCAGTTGTCCTTGTATATGAAAATGCGATCCTCTCCGATTTCCAGCCGCGCCCCCAGTTTTTCATCATAAAAGGCAGTGCACTTGTACTGTATAGCCTGCTTGTTGTTCAAAATATTTATTGTGGCCTTGCACTTGTAGCTCTGTATATTCTTCAGGTACTCCAGTACTTCCCTTTCGCTTTTCTGCTTTCTGCCGCAGCCCAGGGCAATTACAGACAGCAGAACCAAAGCTATTGTAAAAATTTTCTTTAATATCCTCATAAACCCCTCCGGAACTCTACCTGCTGTGGAGGTACCGCTTCGTACAACTGGCAATTGACTATTGAGAATTGACAATCAAGGTTGAAATTCAGCGGAGCTGAATTTCTATAATTTAGATATTTCACAGCTTTGCTGTGAAATATCATCCTTCATTGTCCATTGTAAAATGTCAATTGTCAATTGAAATAATGTCCGAAGCCATAACCCCACCCTTATTACTACTAATATTCCTTTGGGGTTCATTATATTCTAAAGGCTCAATATTTCTTTTAATGCATAGGGCAGATATTCATTTATATCAGAGGCACAGAGGCTGTGCATCTTCTCAGAGAGCCTCTCTCCAGCGTAGCCATGGATATATGCGCCGCATACCGAACTTTCCAGCGGCCCAAGGCCCTGGGACAGCAGTGAGGCGATTATGCCGGTGAGGCAGTCTCCCATACCTCCGGAAGCCATGGCGCTGTTTCCTGTAGGATTGATATAGGAGGTACGGCCATCGGTGATCACGGTATTAAAGCCCTTTAGAAGAAGAATGATGCCATTCTCCGCCGCATATTCTGCTGCTGTTTCAAGCCTGTTTTCATTTATATAATCTATTGTTTTTCCTGTGAGCCTTGCCATTTCCCCCGGGTGAGGAGTGAATATGAAGTGCCTGCCCTCCGCAGCGCGCTTTCTTAGTTCCTCCATCAATTCCGGCTCTGCGGCAAGTATATTAAGCCCGTCTGCATCAATGACCACTGGGCACCAGGCAGTATTGAGGATTTTCTTTAAAAGCTCTGCACTTTCCCTTCCTTTGCCCATACCTGGCCCCACACCAATACCGCCGGCATTGCCCAGGAGTGCCTCAAACCTTTCGTCTGCGGTATCTGCTGTCATTGCTTCCTTAAGCTTAAGCCTGAGTATCTCCAACACAGCTTTAGAGGCAGCTGCAGTAACCAGCCCGCTGCCGCAGCGCACTGCCGCCTCCGAGGCAATTTCCGGCGCTCCGTAAAAGCCCTCGGAACCGCCGATGATGAGAGTCCTTCCGAAGCTTCCCTTGTGTGAATACTTATCCCTCTTCTTTATATTTTGGCGTATATAGCCCCCTTCGGTGAAAAAAATATTTTCCCCGTACTTATTTTCAATGTTTTCCGGTATGCCGATGGACTCAACTATCACCTCACCGATGTATTCCCCACTGCCGCAGCTCAGAAAACCTTTTTTGTAATGCTGGAAAGTAACTGTCATATTTCCCCTGATGCAGCAACCAAGGACCCTCCCGGTGTCACAATCCATCCCCGAAGGTATGTCTATACAGAGAGTGAAAGGAGTTACACCGTTTATGAGTTGTATAATTTCTCTGTGGATTCCCTTCACTTCCTTGTTGAGGCCGGTACCGATGATTCCGTCCACAACTGCATCAGCCTTTAAAAGCTCCTCCTTCAGTTCCCGGAGGCCCTCAGCATCTTTTATGATTTTTATGTCCAGCCCCATATTCCTGACAATGCTGTAGTTTTCTTTAAAACACTGGCTTCCCCGGTCAACATCGCCTGTTATAAAAACCCCAGCCCGCCTGCCTGATACGGTCAGATGCCTTGCCAGTGCCAGTGCATCTCCGCCGTTATTTCCCGTTCCTGCGGCGATGACAAAGTATTTCCCTGGAATTTTCTCTGCATGGCGAAAAAGCTTCAAAGCGGCATTTTCCATCAGTACCATCATAGGAATACCCAGTTCCTCAACACAGGCTCTGTCTATATTTTTCAGGGCTTTGGCTCCCGATATCCTCACGCTTGCCTCACCTCCAGTACTGCATAAGCCACTGCATTATCCCTTCCATGGGAAATACTCAGATGGATGGTATAATCTCCAAAGCTCTCTGCCAGCTCCCTTGCACCATTATGGAGCACCACATAGGGTTTTCCGTTGTCCTCCCTTCGTACCTCCACGTCCCTCAGAAAGAATCCCCGGAAGCCTGTGCCCAGGGCCTTTGAAACCGCCTCCTTTGCGGCGAACATTCCGGCGGCATGCTGCAGCATGGACCTTTTCCCTTTCATATAATTGAATTCCCCGTCACAGAAGGCCTTCTCCACAAAACTCTCATTTCTTTTTATGGCCTCATCTATCCTGTCTATTTCCACAATGTCAACACCTACGCCTTTTATCAATTTACATACCTCCAAAAGAACGAATTATATATAGCTGTGGAAATTTATAATTGAATTTATCTCCTTCGAAAAATCGGTGAAGATTCAATATTTTCTCAGGAGAATTATTAAGGTTTAAATTTCCGCATCTGTAGTTCAATTTTACTATTTAATCTTAATCACTTCAAATATTTCATATCGCCCCTAAATAGTACAGGCAGGAGCTTTGAACCCCTGCCTGTATAGGTCATTTTTATATAACTTTGGTGAAAGGCCTTCCTAATCCCATTTTGAACGGTCAAATGATATATTGGGCATATGATGATAAGAACCAGCTGTGTGACTTTATTCTCGAATTTATCACCTTAGAAAAATCGGTGAAGATTCGATATTTTCCAAGGTGAACATTATAAGGTTTAAAGTCACACATCTCTAATTGTTAGTAGCTACATCGCTGGCATATAAATCATAATCATTTATATATGTATCTATATATTCTCCAAGTACGTCTATGAGGTGCAGAGGCGATACGCCATTCTCGTGAAGCATTCTTAACAGATTGTGAACCTTATGTCTCTGAGGGCTTATGTTTTCCACGCAGTCTCTTTCAATGTTTTCCATCGTTCCGCTTACAAAGTCCTGTCTCTCAATTTCGATTCCATAGGTCTGTACCAATATTTTTTCACATTTGATATTGGTAGTCATCTGTCCTTTAACGAGTCTGTAATTGTAAAGGTAATTCACGTCTCCCAGGTTTTCCGTCCTGCTTAAGCATTCTACTACCATCATATGTATTCCCCCTGTAATTTGAATTTCTTTGATATCCACGACAGCTTGTCTTTATAATTATAATATCACGGTGAAAAACAAAATAATGTCACTTTATGAAACGAGCAAAAGATATTATCTCTTTATAAAGTGACATCATAATTCAGAAAACATCAGTTCTTACAGTAATTAACAAGGACTCGCAGCCACCCTTTCCAGTCATTTCCACATATTAAACACTTATTGTCGTAAAATCAGATATGTTGACTAAAAATTTTTCGTGTTTTCAGAGCAGATAATGTTAAAATGTAGGATTCCTTTATGCCCATGTAATTCACCATATCCTCCAGAATCATAAGTACAATGGCAACGACAGCACTGTCTTCCTTATTGTAGGAAGATATGTTATACCTCATTTTGAAGGTATTCAATACCTCCTTTTTGCATACTATCTCCTTATAGAGTTCCTGCAGAGTGTCATAAAGAACGTCATAGGAAATATCGAGAAAATCCAGAATCCTCTTTTCTCCACCCTCCATCACGGACCTTGCAATCTTATTTAAAGGCGTTCCCTTGTAATATTCCTCCATTACACTCTTGTATCTCAGAGCCACAAAGCTGCCTACAAGAGCCTCATCAATAATGGCAATGTCCCCCTCCATATTAAACATGACGCTGATGGATGCCAGGTCCCTTTCCTTGTCGTCAAGTTCCTCCAGTATGTTCCTAAGCCTCAGGCTGAAGGCTCTGGTATACTCTGCACTGAGCACCATCATACCCAGCTCCCGTGCCGCTGCAGCACCCGTCAAATCAAAAAAATGAGAATATTTTCTTCTCATGCCCAACCTGAAATCCATAATTTATCCCCTCCCGTTATTGAAAAGTAAGTCACCATCGAGAAAAATCTCCTGCACATTCTGTATTTTGTGACTTAAGATATAAAAATATTCAAGCCTTTGTCCACACTAATAGATGCGGAAAGATCGGTGAAGATTCGATATTTTCTCAGTCGAATACTAGAGGTTTAAATTTCCGCATTTGTACATAATTTATTGATAAAAATCAATTTACATATTGCATTCCTCCAAATTTAATTGTATAATTACTATAAGATAATCATTATCACTTAATAGTTTTTCCTTAAAGTATAGAGCAGGATGATTATCAGTGACATTATCCGCCTCTAACTCCCTAATTGGCGTGACTCCTGCCAGAGTCACGTCCTTTTTAGATAAGAGGGAAATATGCAGGTACTAATATGAAATAGCGTTACATAGCCTGCTGACCATGATTTTAAATTAAATGTACTGGGTAAGTATAAGCCCGTGATGGAAGAATATTATTGAAAGAGGATGTGAGAGTATGAAATCTTTGGAACTGAAAAAAGAAGTTTTTTGGGTTGGAGCCCTGGATCCCGGGCTTAGAATATTTGATATCATAATGCATACCCCTTACGGCACCACTTATAATTCCTATGTGGTGAAGGGCAGTGAAAAGACAGCTGTTATTGATACCGTCAAGGTTCAGTTTTTTGACCAGTACCTTGAAAGGTTAAAATCACTGGATGTGGATATAACAAAAATTGATTATATAATAGTGAATCATACCGAGCCGGATCATGCCGGGTCCGTAGCCAAGCTGTTGGAGCTTTCCAGGGATGCCAAGGTAGTGGGTTCCACTCCGGCCTTGAAGTTTATGAAAAAGATAGCCAACAGGGATTTTGAATCCATCACCGTGGGAGACGGCAATTTCCTGGATTTGGGTGGTAGGACCTTAAGATTCATATCGGCTCCGTTTTTGCACTGGCCGGATTCCATATATACCTATCTGGAGGAGGAAAAGCTTCTGTTCACCTGTGATTCCTTCGGCAGCCATTACTGCAGCCCGGCAATGTTCAATGATTTGAACCCCAACGAGGAACAGTATATGGAGGCCCTCAGATATTACTATGACTGTATAATGGGCCCTTTCAAATCTCATGTTCTAAAAGCCATTGAGAAAATAAAAGTTCTTGAGATAGATATGATCTGTACCGGTCACGGCCCGATACTTAGGGAGAACCCCTGGAGAGTAGTAGAACTTTATAGGGAGTGGAGTTCTCCCCGTGAGAACAACGAGAGGGGTAAAGTAACAATATCCTATGTCTCAGCCTATGGTTATACGGAGCAGTTGGCCAGGGAGATTGCCGAGGGAATCCGTTCCACCGGTGACTTTGACATAGCACTCTATGATATCATACACCATGATAAGGCCGAGATAGTAAGGGAAATTTCAAAGTCCGACGGCATACTCTTCGGATCTCCTACTATAAACGGAGATATGCTGGAACCGGTACGGGACCTACTCACGAAACTGAATCCGCTGGTTCACGGCGGAAAGATTTCGGCGGCCTTCGGCTCCTACGGCTGGACCGGGGAAGCAGTACCAAATATCGAGAACAGGCTGAAGGAACTCAGGATGAAGATTCAGCCGGGGATGAGGATTATTTTCAAGCCATCGGAAGAGGATTTGAAAAAGGCCTTCGACTTTGGCTCGGAATTCGGGACGAGAGTCCTTGCAAAGCTCGGAAAGCTTTCTCCCCAGGAAACCGCTGTCTAAAAATATAAGTCAAACCGGCAGGGTAACATTCAGCACCCTGCCGGTTTTATTTCCGTTATTCAGCCTTTTGCATCGTACCTTCGTCGTTCTTTCTCGTGTCAATGAACTGGAAGCTGTCGGCTACCACTTCGGATATATATCTCCTAATTCCCTGGTCATCTTCGTAGCTTCTGTTTGCCAGCCTGCCGCATACACTTATGAGACTCCCCTTCTTCATAAATTCCGCTGCAGCTTCCGCTTTTCTTCCCCAGAGAACTACAGGAATGAAATCCACATCTCTTTCACCGTTTGGATTTTTATATTCTCGTTCCACTGCAATAGTGAATCTCGTTATGACCTTTCCCGTGTCCTCCCGTACCTTCATATCTGGACCCTTCGTCAGTCTTCCTACTAAAATAATTCTATTCATACAAACCTCCGGATAGTTTTTAAACTTGGATAGCTGTAATTATATCCCTATTTCCGGTTTATAAACATTCCATGGAAAAAAGCATGGAAATTAATTAATGCCTTGTGCTATACTACAGATGTGTAAATTTAACTTCGGAAATATCTTTCTGAAAATAGTAGAAAAATCAATTGTCAATTAAATCAACTTTCGACGGTGTCTTTCTAGATCTTTTACCCTCAAATATCAAGCCATATTAACAGGAGGTGGTATACTTGGCAGAAATGCTCGGTTATAAAATTTTTGGTGGAACCAAGTCGGAACTCATGGATTCAATTCTGAACAGAAACGGAAAAATCAACATCGTCTCCGGCAATCCGGAAGTGCTTTATAACGGCATGAACGACAAGGCTCTGTTTTCCTTTTTCAATGATGACAAGTCGGTGATAATACCGGACGGTGCCGGTGTGGTGCTCACTTCTAAGCTCATAAAGGAGCCGGTGGAGGAAAAGATTGCCGGCATTGAGGTGATGGAGGAGATAATCCGCTGTTGTGCCGAAGAAGGCAGACCGATATACCTGCTGGGTGCCGAGCAGGAGGTTGTAGAAAAATGTGCCGAGAAGCTCCGCTCAAAATATCCTTCACTGAAAATCGGCGGAGTACATAACGGTTTTTTCACTCTGGATAACTGCAGTGACATTATTGAGGATATCAATAATTCCGAGGCCTATGCACTTTTTGTTGCCATGGGGTCTCCCCGGCAGGAAAGATTTATAGATAAGTATATGAATGAACTCTGCGCCAGGATCTATATGGGAGTGGGAGGAGCCTTCGATGTTTTTGCTGGAAAGGTAAACAGGGCGCCGAAGTGGATGATAAAGCTCAGCATCGAGTGGCTTTACAGAGTTTCGAAGGAACCGTACAGAATAAAGAGGTTGAATTCTATTCCGAAATTCATCTACCTCGCCCTTAAGGACAGGCGAAAT
>JAUZPH010000105.1 GCA_030706065.1 Bacillota bacterium
TGGTAGCGCTGACAGCTGTGTATATACGAAGCTGTTTCAAAAAAAGAAACAAGGGAGATATAGTGACATAGGGCCCGTATCCATCAGGATACAGGCCTTTTTGCAAGATTATCTCCTTAAAAGACCCATGCTGGATATTCTGCCTATTATACTGAATAAAGCCTGGGGATTACTCATGATGTAACGTCCGGCCAGGTTTCCTATGACTTTGAAACCGCCAAACGGAGTGGAATTCTGACCACCAAATTCCCCAACGGTGCTCAAAACATTTCTACCGATTTTCATGGCATTCTGCATAGAACCACCAACATTGAGATTCCCAAGCAGTGGAAGGCTTAAGCCGCCCTTGGCAGTGCCGGAATTGCTAAGGCCGTTACCAGCAGGGACAGCACCTTGAGGCTGAGGTGCATTGGTCTGACCGGCATTTGCATTGGCCACCGGTCGTCTTGGGGCATTCACTCTTCTGGCTGGAGGATCGTTGTTTTCTTGTACATATCGGGTTGGTTCTCTTCTCCCGCGGACATCAACTGCAGCATTATCTTCATAGTCTGGAATATACCAGCCTATCCCTTCACCAAAGAGTAGTGCCGAAGAAAGCAGCCCCGGCCAGCCTTTGCCGGCACTTCCGAGCCGTCTTCCAGACATGTCCCTAAGAACCCTTCCGTCATAATACCCCCAGGGGATGCCGTTCATATTATAGAATGCGTCATTATAAACATAAGATAGAGGATTGCCGGAGGCATCAAGAAGCATGTTATCCTGTATATAACCTTTTATCCTATGATGCCTGTCATATACAACGTTGTCTTCCCAATAGCCGGCCATTCTATTATGTCTGTCATATAGTTTTCCCACATCGATTCCCACCTTTCATGTAATGGAGGTTAATTAATAAAAGTCAGCTTTCGTAAAGTACGTAATCATGCTTTGCTCATTGTACATTAAAGCCAGAAGTCTCTATAATAATTCAAAAAAATTCAAGAATTGTTAAACAGCAGAATGGCCGAACCTAGTAACTGTAAAAAATATAAAAACCCTAGTACATTATATGAAATGGTTCGGTTTTTGTTAGTAAAGTATTTTGAAAATATACCCATGTGTGCTATGATTTGAATACAGGTGTTTTGGACTGTATATGTTGGGGGGGCGTATCGATTGGTTATTTCCGTAATGTTAACTTCATTTGTTATAATAGTATCCATTTTTACGTACAGGAATTATAAAAGAGAAGATGAGGGAGGGTTAATAATAAAGCTTATAGGCTACTACCTGCTCGGAGCTTTCAGATTTAATTTTAATACCACGGCAATCCCCCTGGGATTTATAATATATTTACTGTTTTTCTGGCCATACAGAAACAGGCATTTGAAAAGAAGGATGGCAGTATTGGGCTTTGCTATATTCATTGTCGGGCTACTAATCCCAAAGTTTCAGGAGGCCTATTTTGAAAGGCAAAGATATGTAGCTGCCTCCAGTTCAAACATATATAAAATGGATCTAGAAAGAGATATCCAGGCTATCAACAGCAAGCTTGGTATTTCACAAGATGCCAGATTAGAAGACTTTAATGCTGACTTTGATGAGTCGGGAGAAATTAGGGATTTGAGGTATATGCTGATAACTGCAGAGGATAATGGATTTACGCTATACAATATCAGTTATTCCAGTGAGAAAAGACGGTATTCCATAGGAGCAAGCAGAGTTCAGCAGTGGCTCCAGTATGGGATGTTAATTGGTGAAGAACAATTTACCCGTATGTTAAAAAGGTTAGATTTTGAAAAATGTAAACCAGAGGGGAGCTTTGCGTATTATACAATTCAGTACAATGGCAGTTATGGAAGCTGGGCAGTAAAGGACTGTGAAAACTTTATGGTGCAGGATGATGGCCTGAAAAAGGTTGATAATAGTGCCCTTCCTGTAAGCGGCCATATATTTCTGACTTATGGAATGGAAAAGACAGGTGAATCCAGCTACAGCGGTGGGAAGAAAAGAGCTTATATTTTTCCCTGATGGTGTGAATTTTTATGAAAATGGTAAGATTCTAAAATGAAAATAGTTATTAATGAACATGTATATTTCCTAAGTTGATTTTGGGGGGGGAGCTAATAATGGATAATAAGAAAACTTTATGGAATGCCAATCAGAAAGTACTGAAGGAGGTATTAACGAAACCTGACAGATTTGATGAGGCAATTAAATTATGTCTTGAGCAGCATGCCATGGTCCACTCTGCAGAAATGTCACAGACAGAGGAGGCAACCTTTGAAGATGAATTATGGGAAGGCCTTGAGGAGGATATTTTCAAAACCGCGGTAAATGAAAAAGGGCGGACTGTTGCTTATGGTGTGTGGCATTCAACACGAATAGAGGATATCACTATGAATATACTGGTTAGTGGTGGAGAACAGGTTATTAACTCTGAGGAGTGGATGAAAAGGATTGGCTCTAATATATGTGACACCGGGAATGCATTGACGACTGAAGAAATTATGGAGTTCAGCAGAAATATAAGTATGCAGGAACTGAGAAATTATAGAATCGCAGTAGGTAGAAAGACAAAGGAAATAATACTGTCCTTCAAACCTGCAGATATAAAAAGGAAGATGAAGCCGGAAAGATTGCAGAGAGTGCTGGATGAAGGCGCTGTCCGTAATGTTGAGACCGCAAACTGGCTCATAGACTTTTGGGGAAGGAAGAATGTGGCAGGGATTTTGTTGATGCCTGTTACGCGGCACCACGTGGTACATATAAGTGAATCAATGAATGCCAAAAAGAAGGGACAAGCTTTGCAAAAAAGGTAGAAATGGAAGCAAAAATGCCTGTATCCGCAGTTAAATGTAAAAATTTTATAATAATTTTCTGTGGGTATTGACAGACTTTTGCAGTTGTGTGACAATTAAATTACAACAATTGTACAACTAGTTGAAAATAGCAAACTTGCCGAAAGGTAAGGACGCAAAGCTATGGATCTAAGGGATTATATCCTATGACTGCCAGGTTGCCGGTTTATTATTTGAAGAACAGATTTCTGAATATGTTTTTGGAATCTGTATGTTTCGAAAGTATGCATGTGGCACCTGTAGCTTTTACAGGTGCTTTAATTTTTATAAGTACAATTTTAGAGGTGCTTTTGCAAGCGAAAGATAGCTATTTTTCAACCCCAATACAACCTCCCATAATTCAACTAAGCCCCCGGCCGGGAATAACTGGTCGGGGGTTTGGTTTTTCATTAGAAAGATTCAGGCTGGGCAACCTTGAAGCCAAGATTACGGGCAGCCTGCGGGTCAAAGGATTTATCCTGATGCATGCAGTAAACCCTTTGCCGGAGCTCAGGTACGATGCATTGGGCGAGTTTCCCTATATACATATGTGGATTTTGAGGAAAATCCTTTCCGCAGGTATCCTGATAGAGGTACTGAATTTCTCCGGATTTGAACCTAACTAGTATCTGCTCGCTTATTTCCTGAGAATCGCCACTATAGAAAAGAGAACAGTTATCAAAGCTTCCAATATAGCCGGTACATTCCAGTGTGTCCGCATGTTTTTGAGACACAGGCTGAAGCTTAAGGGTAATGTCAGCAGTAAGTATGGAAGTATCACCGCCAATATTCCGTATTTCATAGAAGTCGTCTGTTACTCCCATATAATTTAAAAGAGAACGGATGTAGCTGGGGTCAGGATATATTACTGTTGTTTTACTGTTCAGCATGTAGTACGTGTAAAAAATCAGGTCTCCAAGGGAGCCTATATGGTCCGGATGCGTATGGGTGATGATTACATATATGCTTTTTATATTTTCCAGCAGTGTTAACTGCTGCAGCCGGTGGAACACAGTCCCGCCGCAGTCGAACAATATGAGGGTGGACGACCTCTTTATATATGCTGAATTATTGCCGAGTGCTGTATTAAAGGCGCTGCCTGTGCCTATAAAGTGCAATGGGCCGCTGTCATCTTTATAAACCATGATGCCCCTCCTTTCAGTTATTTATATGGTTAATTATATCGCTAAATACTTGCGCATATTCATTCTATAACATAAAATGGTTTATAAGCATAATATTACTAGAGAAAAGCCGTAAGCAAATTCGTGAACTAAGGAAGGGTATGGGGATATACTATCTACAGGCAAAAAATTGATAAGGGGGGGATCGTAATTCATACCGATGGTATGAGAAAAAAATAATTAGGGGGTTATATTATGAATTTGGTTTACAGACAGGCTCAGTTGTACAAGTTCCTTAACATGTGCAACAATACACCTTTGGAAAAGACAGTTTTGGACTGCGGCGCAGGGGGGAAATATCCGCCATTGGGGATGTTTTGGGAACACGGATATAAGACCCTGGGAATAGAACTGGACGATATTCAGCGAATGGAAGCTGTGGAATTTGAAAATAACTACGGCATGGGTTTGAACATTTTAAAGGGGGATATGAGGAACCTGCCTTTTGAGGATAATTCGGTAAGCTTTGCCTATTCCTACAATTCAATCTTTCATATGAAAAAGGAAGATATAATGAAGTCAATTTCCGAGATACGAAGAGTAATGAAGCCGGGCGGCCTTTGCTTCATCAATCTTCTTACAACAGCCGATTTCCGGTATGGAACCGGTGAGTTGATTGGAGATGGGGAGTACTATCAGGATGAAGGAGATACTACGGTCATACATTCGTATTTCAGTGAGGATGAAGGTGACAGCTATTTTAAGGATATGGATGTCATATATAAGGAAATAAGAATACTTGAAAGGCTTGTTGAGGGACATTGGATCAAACAGGGGTATGTGGATTATATAGCGAGGAAGAAAACCGCTTAACAGAGGTTGGGGGATTATATGATTTTAGATATATTAAGTAATAGATGCAGCGTGAGAATGTTTAGAGAACAAACTATACCTCAGGATGTTATTGACTATATTTTGGAGGCCGGGAGGCTTTCCCCCTCCGGTGGTAACGAACAGCCCTGGGCTTTTGGACTTGTCACGGAAAGGAGGCTCATTGAAGCTATAAGTTGTGCGGCATATAATCAAAAATGGATAGGCAGGGCACCCCTGCTCATTGTATTGTGTACCAGGGTAGTTGAGGATGAAAGAGGTGCCAGGGATATACAGGTATCCAGATTTCCAGAGTGGAAAGAGGAAATATTAAATGCGGATAAAGGCTTTTACAGCAGGATGAATGCCGAGGAGCATCAGACGAAGATACCGGGAACTCACATGGTATTGGCAGCACTGGAGCATGGTATCGGCTCCACCTGGGTGTCCTATTTTAATGTGGGAGAAGTATCGAAACTGCTGGGGCTGCCGCCGGAATATATACCTTCGGAAATCCTTGTATTCGGGTATCCCGGTGGGGAGATGAGGCCCAGGCCAAAAAAGAACAGAGAAGAGGTAGTCTTTGTAAATAAATTTAATAAATAATCAAAAAAGTGATAACTTCTCTGGGTTACAGGTTTACAATGCTCAGGCTTGTCATAAATCTTCCCGGTATCATAGTGATGGGTTATCTTGTTGAATGGATAATTCATAGGAAAGAAAAGAGCGAGGTTCGTGAAGAGTTTGATAAGATAAGAATAGCTACAAAACAAAAACAGATGGTTCATTTTAGGCATCAGGCCCCCTGGGGCAGTGGGGAGCCTGATGTTTTTTATTATAGGCAGTTAAAGCAGTGAAGAAAAAATCCGGGAAAAGGACTCAAAAACTCTGACAAAGCGGGAGGAATTATCCCATTCATCCTCGCAGATTCTTCTGCTGAGTTTCAGGTCCTCCAGAAAAGCAGCTTCCAGCTGCTGACTGGTGCCATTATCATATATGACAGCATTTATCTCATAATTAAGCTCGAAGCTTCTTCTGTCCATATTCGCAGTACCTATGGTACACAGCCTGCCATCTACAGTGACCACCTTGGAATGGATAAAAGCAGAGGAATTATACAGGTAAACTTCCACTCCGCACTTGGTGAGCTCCGCCAGGTACGTCTTCGATGCATAGTATACTAACAGATGGTCATAGGTTCCTGGAAAGAGAATTTTGACGTCTATGCCGCCTAATGCTGCAATTTTTAATGCTTCCAGTATACTTTCGGAAGGTACAAAATATGGAGATGTGATATATATATGGTCCCTGGCAAGGCCTATCATTTTCAATATACCCTGTTCTATGGACCGGTATTTTGAATCGGGGCCGCTTTTTATAAGCTGCATAATCTTTCCTCCACTGCTTCCTACAGGCCTGAAGTAGTCTTCAAAGTTTTCTCCGTGGAAGGACACCTCTCTGTTTGCCTCTTTTATAGTAATGTAATCGTCTATAAATACGGCCTGAAGCCCAAGAACAAAATCCCCTTTCACCATCAGATGAGTATCCCGCCAGAAGCCAAGCCTGCCCCTGCCGAGATATTCGTCACCGATATTTATCCCTCCGATAAAGCCTACCTCTCCATCTATGACGACAATCTTCCTGTGATTTCTGTAGTTTATCTGAGTATTTATTGGCCTGAGGATAGGAGCAAGAAAATATGAATACAATAGGACTTCTATGCCTGCGGCCCTAAGTTCTTTCATATAGCTCTCCTTTACACGTATCGCGCCCACTCGGTCCATAATAAAGCGGATTTTTACTCCCTGATTTGCCTTCTTAATCAGGATATCCTTTATCTCATTTCCAATGTTATCGCTCTTGACTATGTAGTATTCCATATGAATATGGTGTTTAGCCTTTCTTAATTCATCCTTCAGGGCACGGAATTTATCCTCTCCATTATTGAAAACCGTTATATCGTTATTTACATAAAGGGGTGATTCACTGTTATTTGCAAGCAATTCAATGAGAGGAAAGTATTCCATGTCATCAAGTTTGCCCATTGCATTATATATAAGTTCCTGTACTTCCGGAGAGAAACTTTCTCGCAGCCTGTATCTTTTCCAGTTTCGGCCAAGAAAGAGGTAGAATATTATGCCTATCGGAGGAAGAAGTATGAATATAAGAAGCCATGCTATGGTTTTTTCAGGCTGCTTCCTTTCAAGTATAATCAGTGATACCGTTAAGACTGCATACAATATGAAAATCAATGAAAATATTATAAGCTTCATAGAATTCCCCCTTCAGGGTTAGTATCTCCATTTCTTAAGTGTTTAATTAATATAATTCCACGGGAATTCGTGGATTGTACCGATACATTATTATTTTTTTCCTGCAGATATTATAATTGTGGAAAAGCATGAAAATAACACAAGAGGTGATTCTATGAAAGAAAATAAGATATTGATAATGACTCCGGGTCCCACTACTGTGAGAGAAAATGTCCGTATGGCAAGAGCAAAGGCTGCTACCAATCCGGATATCGATCTGGATTTTTATGAATTCTATAGGGAACTCTGCGGTAAGATAGGTACATTTTTGCAGACAAAAAATGAGGTAAGGGTTCTGTGTGGCGAAGGCATATTGGGTTTGGAAGCAGCCTGCGCTTCCTTGACAGAATCCGGCGACAGGGTACTGGTCATTGATAATGGAATCTTTGGAGAGGGCTTTGCTGATTTTGTAAACATGTACGGTGGGGAGCCGGTACTCTTCAGAGGCGACAGAAGAGGAGCCATAGATGTGGAAGAGTTAAGGGCTTTTCTCGGCAAAGACAGTAACTTTAAATACGCAACAGTAGTGCACTGCGACACTCCCTCAGGAGTATTGAACGATATAGGAAATATTTGTACGTTATTGAAGAGTAAAGGTATCCTGACAGTGGTTGACAGTGTTGCGGCCATGGGCGGAGAGGAGATAAAGGTAGATGAGTGGTGCATAGATATTGCATTGGGCGGATCTCAAAAGGTTGTCTCCGCACCTCCCGGGCTTACATTTCTGAGCATAAGCGGTGATGCCTTCAAGAGTATGGAAAACAGGAGGACGCCTATAGCTTCCTTTTATTGCAACCTGCTTGTTTGGAAGGATTATTATTCTAAGAAGTGGTTTCCGTATACAATGCCGATAAGTGATATAGAGGGGCTCAATGCAGCCTTTGATAATATAATGGAAGAAGGTATCCATCATGTAATAGCCAGGCACCACCTGATAGCTGAGGCAGTAAGGGCTGCAGTGAAAAGTGCCGGGTTGAACCTGTATCTTGAGGATGGCTTTTCCAGTACGGTTACTCCTGTTGAGGTTCCGGAAGGTGTGGATGACTCGGAATTAAGAGATTATATGAAGGAACACTATAATGTTTTAATCGGAGGTTCCCTTGGCTACTTAGATGGAAAAGTAATGAGAATCGGGCATATGGGGGAAAATGCGGCGGTGGACAAGGTAAGTTATACCCTGATGGCCTTTGGCCATTCACTTAAACATTGCGGAGTAGAAGTAAAGAGCGATATGGCAGAAGTATTCCTTGAGAATGTGAGTAAATTGTAAGTTACAATAAAATGGTTTGGTTGCAAATATAGCTATGCAAAGAATGTGGAGATACTGTATAATATTTTCTAGGAGATAATATTTACGATTACTTTAATACGCAAATCTCGTATAGATAGTATAAGTAAAAAAACGGGTGGGGGGTTTATGTTGAAAAAGTCTAAATTTCTTGCTGTATTGATGTCAGCGTTTTTTCTGTTGTCCTTTGCAGGCTGCAGTGTCGTCGATCAAGTGAAAGACTCTGTTGCAGCATCAGGAAAGGATAAGACTATTGTATCAAAGGATGGGAAGTTTGAGGTTACTGTACCAGGAAACTGGAAGGAAGAAACAAATCTTAATCCTGAGGCAAACCTTCAGGTATCAAACAGGCTGCAGGAGCAATATCTCGTAGTTATTGACGAGAGCAAGCAGGACTTTCAGGCAGATATAACACTGGATGAATATGCAAATCTGGTTAAGGAAAACATGAAAAGCAATGGCGAAGACATGTCAACCGGCGGAGATAAGGAGATTACCGTGAATGGCGGCACGGGGAAGTACTTTGAGGTCACCGGTACCGTTAACAAGATAAAAGCAAAATATGTAGTAGTGATTACTCAGGATAACGACAACATCTATCAGATAATATCGTGGTCTCTGGTTTCGAAGTTCGACAAGAATAAGGATACACTGGTTAAGGTTGCCCAGTCATTAAAGGCTACCACAGCAAAGTAGGTTAATAATAAAATAAAGGTATGGAGACGATGCAGTAATGCATCGTCTTTTACCGAATGACATGTCATAATTTACATGCAAAAAATCGAAAAGTTTTTAAAGAAACCATATTGACAGTTAGGGCTTATCTCACTATAATTATTTATTGTAGCGACGCAGTAATGTGTGGTTACGGATATCTGGTGATAATGACGTAGGGAGTAAAATGCATGATATGCATTTTACGGGAATTTTAGCAAATCTGTGATTTGCGTCAATAAATTTCCCGGAGTAAACCATACGCATTGTTCAACAGAATAGTAAGCAGGTGTATTCACAAGACTTTGAATACACAATATAGTATCTGGTGATAATGGCGTAGGGGTTACACCCGTTCCCATACCGAACACGATGGTTAAGACCTACAGCGCCGATGGTACTGCCCGGGAGACTGGGTGGAAGAGTAGGACGTCGCCAGGTTATGGATCTTTAGCTCAGTTGGTTAGAGCAACCGGCTCATAACCGGTCGGTCCGGGGTTCGAGTCCCTGAAGGTCCACCACGGGGGATTAGCTCAGCTGGGAGAGCACCTGCCTTGCACGCAGGGGGTCAAGGGTTCGAATCCCTTATTCTCCACCAAA
>JAUZPH010000106.1 GCA_030706065.1 Bacillota bacterium
AAATTAAGCAGCTGATGTAAATTTTATTTCCATCAGCTGCTTCTTAATTTTGGTGTAAATCCGGACCCCTAACCGGCAAAATCAACACAATCCGGGTCATTTTTATGCCGTTCAGCAACAGCAGGGCATTTGTGAGGCATAAACGGGCTCCAAAAACACACCTTGCAATTTCTGCATCTCACATAATCCTCACCTTCTGTCACAGCCATTGTCCATTTGGGGTCAGCAAGCAGAGCTCTGGCAGAATCTATTGTATCAGCAAGTCCATTATCTATAAGATAACGTGCATGCTCCGGCTTCAGGATACCGTTAACAACAGAAACGGGGACACGTCCCTTTACGTGGCAGTGCATCTGAGTTCCAGTCCAGACGATACTGTTGTACGGAAGGCCTTCGGGATAATTGATCTCTTCAGGCCCTATACCGCTGGAGACCTGTAGATAATCCACCCCTGCGTCTATATATGCATCAGCTATAGACCATGCCTCATCCAAAGTAGGTTCTGCCCCGGTGGTACGTGCAGATACAATAAAATCACTGCCGCACGCCTTATGAATGCCGCGGATGATTTCGCAGCCGAAGCGGCCACGGTTTTCTGTGCTGCCGCCATACTCGTCTGCACGCGTGTTAAAAGCAGGGCTGACAAACTGGTTTATCAGGTATCCGTGGCAGGCATGAAGCTGAACGCCGTCATATCCAGCTTTTTTAGCGCGTTCCGCCGCTTCTATGAATTGGCCGCGGATTGCAGTAATTTCTTCATGGGTAAAAGCCTCAGTCTGATGCTCTCGCCATGTTACAGAGGAAGGACCCTTTGATGGGCCGCACTCGGGATGAGTATTGTAGCCGCCGTGATGTATTTGAACTAATACAACAGCACCATGTTTATGACATGCTTCTGCTATGGCCCGGTGGCCATCAATCTGAACATCATCCCATAGCCCGAGCTGTGAGGGAGCAAGCCGGCCAGTGGGACTTACGCAGGTTGCTTCCACAACAATAAGCCCGGTACCTCCCTTTGCTCTGTCTTCATAATGACGGGCAAAACGTTCCGTAGGTATACCGCTGGTATCGGTCCATCCGAATTTTACAGTTGGTGCATAGGTACTTCTGTTTTTAACAAGCTTAGAACCGATTTTAACAGGCATATTCACTTTATTCATACAATCAATCCTTCCCTTCAAAGGTGGTTAATTCTATCCCTAAATTCATCACCGATTTTATAAATTAAACTCTTTGCATTAGTATGTCCTAATTGCACGCACTAACTTCGTCTGCCTGAATTGCATACTCTTCTGCAGTTGCGCGGCATCTGCTCTTCTTCTGGTATACATTGAAGAAGAACATTGAAACCAATATAAGCACAGCGCATGCAATATACATCACCATATAATTGAAGCTGGAGGAAATTGCTCCGCCAATCATAGGCCCTACTCCCTGTCCAATATCCGCTCCGATATAAAAAGTACTGGTGGCCACACCGACCCTGGCCGCATCTACCCTCTTGATGCACTCCGTCTGCAGCGATATCTGGCCGCCTCCTTGACCTATGGACTTCAGGACAGATGCGACAACCAACAAACTGAGCACAGGCGTCACTCCTATCAGAACCATGGATATCGCTGAAACCACAAGAGAGACATTCACTACGATGGTCAAGCCTTGCCTATCCACAATCCTTCCAATAAACAGACGCAGTGCGAAAAGAACAACGGCGCCTACGGAAAAAAATATGCTGACATTCTGTATATTCCTCTCCTGACCTAACAGAATGAGGAAGGAACTGACAATACCGTTTCCAAAAGAAAATATACCCCCGATGGCCGCATAAACAATTACCTCTTTTGCAATCATGGAATCAAAGGTTATCGTCTTTTTTACCTTGCGGTCGGATTTCCCCGATACCTTATAGTTAAGGAAAATAAGCATCCCAGACGCTAAAAATGATAATGCGGCAATAGCTAGAAAAAGGAACTGAAAGCCGTAATTTCCCTCAATATACACTCCCAGATTTGGTCCGATTATCTGCGCCAATACCTGTCCGAGTCCGTAATAGCCAAGCCCCTCACCCAGACGTTCCTTGGGGATATATCCGGTAACAAGAACAATATTCGCCGTACTGCTGACCCCAAAGGCAATGCCGTGCAAAATCCTGAAGAAAAGCAGCATCGGGATATTATGAGAAAAAGCATACCCAACCACCGAAATTCCCATAAGAAGGTTGGCAATTATACATAATGATTTCTTATTGACAATATCCGCCGTCATTCCGGCAAATGGCCGGATCACCAGAGCGGCAATTGAAAAAATTCCTGATATTACGCCGGCAATGGATAAGGAAGCTGTGATTCCCATTGCATATTTCGAAATTATGACATAAACCATGTTGAAGCCCATGGCCGTGATTAAACTGACAAGGATCAAAAATATAAAGGATGTGCTCCACAATTGACTGGCACCTTTTTCAATTTTCGATCCAGCTATTATATTTTTAAGTCCCATGCTATTCTCCTTTAATATCCATCTATTCGTAATCCGGCTCAACCAACGTCCGGTTCATCTTAAATACTTTTTTTACCTGCTCACTGGGCTAATATATTAAACTTCAGCATCAATGGCTGCTTATTTCAGTTTATACACTTTTATCTCAACTGCAGGTTTCTCAGAAAAGTCCAACTCTAATCCTCCAACAAAAACACCATAATTCAAGTAACCATAATTACTGTCTTCATCAACTTGAAATTTAGGTACCGTCTTAATAGTTTGGATATCAGGGTTATCATCCAGATAGCCTTCATTTTCAACAGAAATCAATACTCCGTCTTCAGTCTGAATTGTATATTTTGCAAAAACATGAGCTAAAGTTTCACCTTTCCTGGTATTCCAGTCTGCACCACCGGGTAATATTGTACCGCCTACATACTTTCCGCTATTATCCATACACTTGAAACTGCCTCCTGTGATGGGAATAACATTAAGATATCCCTCAACTCCTTTGCCTACCGGCAGAAACGGACCAATTTCAACTCTAAGCTCTAAAACCAAATCAGCTTCTAAAAACATTTTTCTTTTCTCCCTTCTAATGAACCTTCGATGCTAATTTATAAATTATAAAAACTATTTTTGCAACTTCTTCATCACAGGTAAGTACCATCACCGTTTAGTGCCATTTCCTCAGGGAACTATTCTTTAATATTCAGGTAAATTCTTTCAAGCATTGCTAAAAAGTTTTCTTTTTCTTCCTCTGTGAAGCCTTTGAAACTTACATCTTCAACCTCATTCAGTATTCTTGCTACTTCCCTTTCCATGGACTTGCCCTTGTCCGTCAGGCTTACTCTCAATGCTCTTATGCCTGGGCCATACATCTTTGTTTCTCTTTTTAGTAAATCTTTTTTTTCCATACCAGGAAGTATACTTGTAATTGTAGCCGGCTCAACTTCGCAAGCTTCAGCCAGCTCCTTCTGCATGCATCCATCTATTTGTTTCAAAGTCTCCAGTATTTTAGGCTGTCCCGGAGATAATCCAAGTTCCACAAATTGAATTCGACTCCTTTTATAATGTGAGTTAATTGTCTTGATTAATAATTTATGAAATCTTTTTTCCATAACTACTCCTTTCAGTTAAATTAGATGCCTAATTAGATATCTAATTAGGCATTTATTTAATTAAACCATATTCCATTGCTAGTGTCAACATTTACCACATGCAGCATTTACAACCCTTCTCATGCACTTTACGTAAATTCCACTAATTCTCGGGAGCTGAGCATAGGTAATCTCCTGGGCTAAAATGAAAGAAGCGGTGCACCACTAATATTTGTCAGTGGTGCACCAGCCTCTCTTCCACTTATTAAATTTTAGTTTACCCGGCCTAACATCAAGTGCATCTGCATCATATTCAATGGCGACAAGATTTATGCCAGAAGATTTTTCAATTGCCTTCTTAAATCCATTTCTTTGTTGATGAACGGTTGAACTTAATTGATGAAGTTGATGGTAGGCTGAAGAAATCGGTAAATTGGTCCTTTCAAGACTCTATAAAGGATTTGTTTCCTGTAAATTTTGAACCGTAAATGAGAAGCATTATAACTGGAGATAAGATTACTGAAGCAACAACTATTGCCGTGGAAATAGAGGTCTTAAGAGCAATAAAACCGATAATTGGCCCACCTATGATTTGACCCAGTGCATCCATCTGCCCGTAGGTTGAGATAACTGTAGCTCTTACCTCTGATTTTATATTCTTGTTTCTCCAGGCTCTGTAGATTGGCCCATTAGTAGTTCTCAGTATATAGAAAAGGAGATAAGTTGACAGTGCCAGTGGAAAGTTTCCCGAAAACCCGAAGAAAATCATGGCTGCAACCATAAATACGTTGATCAATGTCAGTATCCAAACACGGTCAAGTTCCCCTGATTTCTCCAATCTCCTTTTTATATATTCCACTGCAGCTATACTGAGAAGCATTGCAGTACCATCTATAATTCCAATCCAGACTACAGGCTTCATCTCCATCAGATTTGGAAAACCTGTATCAGACAAAAAATGGGCTATCCAAAGTCTATCGAAGCCTTCACTGTAAAGGCCGTATAGCAAGGCTATAGCCATCATTAACACCAGTACAGGTTTTCCTTTTATGAACTTTATTCCTTCAAAAAAGGTATGTCTCATCTGCTGCCAGGAGTTCCTCCCTTCAGCAGGTGCCGGAGTAAAACTTGTCTCTTTCATAAGAAACACTAATATCACAGAAAGTGCCAAAAATGAAATTCCGCCAATTATCATAGGAATGTTTACTCTTATAGAACCTATTAGAGTGCTGATAATTATTCCTATAAATGAGCATAGCTGACTGACTTGAGCTCCTTTCAAATATATGGCATCAAGGCCTTTCCCGCCAAGCTCATCTGCAATCCATGCATCATCCGCTCCGCTTGTAAAGGTGTAGCCCAACCCCCAAAGAAGCTGACTTGCAATAACTGCTGAGAACACCGGAATTGAGCCTTCTATGACAAAAGCAACTCCAATCAGAATAATTCCTATTATAATTGACACCTTTCTACTTTTCATATCTGCTACAATTCCTGTTGGTACTTCAAAAATAAAACAGGAAGTTTCAAGAACCGTACCCACAAGTACAAGCTGAAAGGGATTCAAATGAATTGTATTTATCCTATAAACCTGACTCACTGTAAAAACAAGTGAGAAGAAAAGTGCGGTTGCTCCCGAATAAATCAAATAAACTGCTGATTGTGACAATTTTCTATTCATGAAATTAACTCCTTTGCTGCTTTTTCACTATTGGTATATATATGTCCATAACGGAAAATTCCGGGTCATGGCATCTTTCATCATAATATTCAAAATCCGGCTTGAGGGCTGCTATTTCATAGCCTGAATCAGGAAACCATTCATACAGTATATAGTCCCAGGTTCCCTGAATGGTCTTTGCAAAAGCTCTATCCCTATATGCTGCCGGTGGTGTAGTGAATACAGCATAAGTGGCCTCCGGTATTTCAGCCACAATAATACTTTGGAGGCTTTTCCCATAGGTATCCCCGTTTACACCTAACATATACTGAAACTTTCCTGTTTCCATATCCGGCGGAAAGCATACTGCATATTCACCGTGAACCGAGGGAGCCACCTCTTCATAAAGCTTTCCTTCCCAGTTCTCAATTTCAAAGCGTTCCCAGAAGGCCGGAATCTCTCTTTCACTCCTTCCACCCTCATGGCTTGTTTCAAACCAGTAGCCCGCTATCTTGAACGCCTGCCTTGTCATTATTTTAGGTTCCATTATTACTCCACTCATTAAGTTATATTTTTTATGAAGATTAAGGTCTATCCTTCTTGGCATATTGTCATTTATGTTTAATATATACTGACTTGGAGAGCAGTCATATTCCTTACTAAAAGCCTTACTGAACCCGCTGTGGGTATTAAAACCGTATTCCAGTGCTATATCAATAATGCGTTTCTCATTACTTGCCAGGTCATGGATTGCATGAAGCATTCTTCGCCTTCTTACATACTGCATTACTGGCATGCCAACGTAGGCATTAAACAAGCGGTAGTAATGATAAGGCGAAAAGCCTGTTTTCTCTGATATTTTCTCCACAGTTAAGTTTTCTTTTAAATTCTCCTCAATATAATTGATGCTGTCTTGAATAGTTTTAATATAATCCACGATTAAGCTCCTTCAGTTAATGTAAAGGAAGATGCGAAAAATATATCCATTCTTTTTCGTGGGGCGCTGGTGGTAGTCCACCAGCGAAACTTATAGAATGACTTTTTTCACAGCCTACTATAATAAGATTATACCATTCAATAGCATTTTTGCTGTTCCAAATTTGTCATGTTTGTATAATCTTCCTCATCTGAATGATAGTGGCTGAAAACTTCCATATCATTAAAATATATGACTACTGCAGGATTTTACAAACTTATATAGAAATCTACAATATAAAGTATTTAGAATTAAATCCTGTTTTGAAGGGAGTATTAACATGAAAGAAATATTAAAGCCTGAAGAGGTGGAAAAAGAGCCGGCAGGGCTGGCTGCAAGGCATGGATTCAAGATAGGCGGGGCAATTGGTGAATGGCAGATGCCTAACGAGGCCTATAAGGAAATGATACGTTCCCATTTCAACAGTCTCACCGCCACAAATGAGTTAAAGGCATATTCGCTGCTTGATCAGTCAGCTTCCAGGCTGAATCCTGATGGCATGCCTGCTGTGAATTACACTAAGGCAGATGAGATCCTGCAGTTTGCCCGGGAAAACAGAATTGCTGTAAGAGGCCATGTGCTTGTATGGGATTACGATATGACTGACTGGTTTTTCAGAGCAGGCTATGACTCTGAAGGTGAATATGTGGATGCGGATACCATGAAGACAAGACTGCAGTACTATATAGAAGAAGTGATAGGGCATTTTGAAGAAAAATTCCCTGGAGTTATTTACTGCTGGGACGTAGTTAATGAAGCGGTGGCAGACGGAAGCGCCGACTTTGAATCCGGCGATGAGAAGCATACCCGAAAAACACGGGACGGAAAAAGAAATCCCTTCTATTACAATATTGGAAAGGATTATGTAGAATCGGCATTCCTGTATGCGCGGAATGCTGTGGAGAAACTTAAGGTAAAAAATCCTGAGATGGACATAAAGCTGTTCTATAACGACTATAATGAATTCCACAGTGAAAAGAGAGACGCTATCTGCAGGCTTGTGGAAAGTATCAATTCCTATGCTCAGGATGAACAGGGAAATAACAGAAAATTATGCGACGGTGTCGGTATGCAGGGTTATATCGGCGGCTTCGGATTTCAGGAAGGCTGTATGGACCCCAAGGATATAAAGAGAATTGAAACTGCTATTAAAAAGTATGCCTCCCTGGGCGTAGAGGTTCATATAACGGAAATGGCCGTTCGTAATTATCAGCCGGACGAAGCAGCTGTGGAAAAACATGCGGATTTTTACGCTGAGCTTTTCAAGATGTTAACCTCAATAAATTCCGGAGCGGAAAAACCGCTGACCTGCGTTGCTATCTGGGGACTGTGTGATTACCCTAATATGCCGGAAAATAGTTATGGTTACAGAATGAATGGACCTTTCTCCGGGCTTTTTGATGAAAATTACAAGGAAAAATCCGCCTATCATAAGGTTTGTGAGGTATTGGCGGAGTAAAGTTTCACCTCGAATTACAGCTTTCTATGATAAAATCAAAATATCATGGAAGGCTGTTTTATTATAAAAACACAGCAACAAATATGAAAGAGGCAAGAATTATATCAAGGTTTTGGTAATTCATCTATACGGATGCGAAAATTTAAACCTAAATAATTTACCTGAAAAAATATCGAATCTTCAACGATTTTTTGAAGGTGATAGATTAAAATATAAATTTCCGCATCTAATAGGGTTCAACGGCCTTATATTCTATTATGCATGACTGAATGCATAAGTTTTATGCTGCCCGTTGAACTCTCTTTGCTTATTCATAGTCACCCTTTTACGCTGCCCATCACGAGTCCGGTGGTGAAATATTTTTGCAGCCATGGATAGATGCAGAGAATCGGTATCATTGCCAAAAACATTTGTGCGGCGCCTGTAGTACGGGCACTGACCATGGACAGGTATTTGGACAAATTGCCGCTGAGATCGGTATTGTTACGTATGAATTCCTCCGGGTTCACCACAACAGTCTGCAGATAGGTCTGAAGCGGATAGTTTTGAATTTTGTTCATGTATATCATTCCATCAAACCAGCTGTTCCAGTGAAATACAAAGGAAAACAGTGTTACTGTGGCGATGGTAGGCAGGGAGACAGGCAAAACTACTCTGATAAGAGTCTGAATATGGCCGGCACCATCGATATACGCCGCTTCCAGGAGTTCCCTCGGTAGGCCGCGTATATAATTCATTACCACCAGCATACTGAAAACCGGCAGTGCCGATGGCAGAATAAGTGACCAAATTGAATTCATAAGCCCGGTTGATCTTACCACCATATAGGTGGGGATTAAACCGGCGTTGAAGAGTATGGTCACAACAAAAAACCAGGAGAAAAAATTCCGGCCCCTGAATTCCTGTTTTGTTTTAGATAGAGGATAGGCTGTCAAGATGATGAGCAGTATGTTTATGGGTACTCCTATGGCTGTACGTTCGCAGGAGATTAGGAGAGACCTGGTAAACTTTGAGGTATTGGTAATAAACTCATAGGCCACTGTTGTTAAGCCTTTAGGGAAAAAGGTAACTTCTCCTGCAGCCACTGAAAGTTTGTCGGAGAAAGATACCGCCAGCAGGTTGATGAAGGGCGCTATACAGATGATTGAAATAACCAGAAGCAAGACGATATCAAACACAAGGAATATTTTACGTGGTACGGAATTCTTCACTGCCATTTCTTCTGTCCTCCTCTAAAAAACTTTATATCCGGCAAATTTATCAGCCAGTTTGTAAGATACAACTATAAAAATCAAGGATACAGCTGACTTAAACAGGCCGGCAGCGGTGGATAAGGAGTATTGGGCCTGCTCAATACCCAGCCGGAATACAAAGGTGTCAAGGATGTCGCCGGTAGAGTAGACCGCAGGACTGTACATGTTATATATCTGATCGAATCCGCCGTTTAAAATACCGCCGAGGCCAAGCACTGTCATCAGCACTATTATACTTGAAATACCAGGCAGTGTGATATGCAGCGTTTGCTGCCATCGGTTTGCTCCATCTATGAGTGCGGATTCATAGAGCGTAGGGTCTATACTTGTAAGAGCCGCCAGATAAATAACTGATCCAAATCCAAAGCTTTTCCAGATATCCGTAACTATCATAGTGATTGGAAAAGCCTTTGGGTCGCCAAGGAAAAAAATCGGTTTTACTCCGAAATTGGATAAGAGTACGTTTATAAAGCCATTACTGGGCGAGAGGATATTTATAAGAATTCCTGCCAGTATGACCCAGGACAGGAAATTGGGAAGATAGACCATAGTCTGAAAGATCCTCTTAATTCTTACCCTCCTCAGTTCGTTAAGCATCAGCGCAAAAGTCACGGGGACAACTACACCGCCAATGATTTTTCCCAGTGCGATAATCACGGTATTACGGATAACAGGCCCTATATTTGGCATGGAGAACAGAGTAGTAAAATTTTGAAAGCCTACCCACTTC
>JAUZPH010000107.1 GCA_030706065.1 Bacillota bacterium
CTATGTACAATAAAGTTCAGGGATACCCTGAACTTTATATGCAGCAATTTATTTAATTCAATAATTACTTTTCCTTGCCAAAAATCTTTCCCATAAAGGAACCGGACTTTTTGCTTTCTTCCGTCTCTTCTCCACAGGCTTCCATAAAGAGCCTTAGAGTTTCCCTCTGCTTTTCATTTAGGGTCTTTGGTACATCTACCACCACATTGACATACTGGTCTCCTCGTCCTGCCGAATTGACCCTCGGTACTCCCTTGCCTTTAAGCCTGAATACAGTTCCGGGCTGAGTTCCCTGTGGTATGGAGTACTTCACGTCCCCATCCACAGTAGGCACCTTCACCTCAGCTCCCAGGGTCGCCTGTCCGAAGCTGACATGTGTGTCCATGTATATGTCGAAGCCCCTCCTCTTAAATACCGGATGAGCCGCCACCTTCAGGTTTACATACAGATCTCCCGGAGGCCCTCCATTGGCGCCGTGTTCACCCTGGCCTCTCAATGGAATTACATTGTCATTATCAACGCCTGCCGGAATATTCACCTTAATCTTTCTGTTCTTTCTCTCCTTGCCGCTTCCCTTGCAGGTTGGGCATGGATCGGCTATAAGCTTGCCTTTTCCTCCGCATTTATCGCAAGTAGACATGCTTACGAAGCTTCCCAGCGGTGTGCTCCTCTGAACTCTTACCTGACCGGTACCGCCGCACCTGTCACAGGTCTTTGCGGAAGTACCGGGCTTAGCCCCGCTACCATGGCAGGTCTCACAGCCTTCGTTTCTATTAATATTGATTTCTTTTTCTATACCGAAAACCGCCTCTTCAAAGGTCAGCTTTACAGTTACCTCCATATCGGCACCCTTTTCAGGACCGCCCTTTCGTTTTCTTCCTCCGGAAAAACCACCGCCAAAGAAGGAGTCAAAAATATCGCCGAAGCCGCCCAAATCAGAAAAATCAAAGCCGCCTTCATAACCGCCAAAGCCGCCCTGGAAGTCAGTAGTTCCAAATTGGTCGTACTGGCTCTTTTTCTCAGGGTCTGACAGTACCTGATAGGCTTCATTTATCTCCTTGAACTTCTCTTCAGCTTCCTTATCCCCCTTATTTTTATCGGGATGGTATTGGATTGCTAATTTTCTAAAGGCCTTCTTTATATCATCATCGCTGGCACCCTTTGTAAGGCCCAGTATCTCGTAGTAATCTTTCTTTGCCATCCGCTTTTCACCACCTAAACAGTATCACCATTGCATTATCCAAAAAACAATGACGCATCTATTATATACAATAATTCAAAATAGGGAAAGGGTAATTTATCCCTTCCCCTTAACATTTTATTTTTTCAAGTTATTTATCGTCTACTTTGAAGTCTGCATCAACTACATTGTCGTCCTCTGGTCCGCTCTGGCCTGCAGCATTTCCACCCATGTTATTCGGGTCAAAACCCTGTCCGTCAGCTGTAGCAGCACCATACAGTTTTGAAGATACGGCATAGAATTCCTGAGTGAGTTCCTCAGTTGCTTTCTTGATAGCATCTGTGTCGTTACCCTCTTTTACATTTCTGAGTGCCTGAAGCTTTCCTTCAATCTTTGATTTGTCTTCTGAGCTTATCTTGTCACCAAGCTCCTTGAGAGTCTTTTCAGTCTGGTATATAATCTGGTCAGCATTGTTCTTAACTTCTATAGCTTCTTTTCTCTTTTTGTCTTCTTCTGCAAATCTTTCTGCCTCTCTTACAGCCTTGTCGATTTCATCATCGTTTAGGTTGGTTGAAGCAGTGATAGTGATATTGGCTTCCTTGCCGGTACCCTTATCCTTTGCAGCTACATTAACTATTCCGTTGGCATCTATGTCAAAGGTAACCTCTATTTGAGGAATTCCCCTTGGTGCCGGTGCAATACCTGACAATGTAAATCTTCCCAGGGTCTTGTTGTCAGCAGCCATCTGTCTTTCTCCCTGTACTACGTGGATCTCAACGGAAGTCTGGCCGTCTGCTGCGGTAGTAAATACCTGGCTCTTTCTTGTTGGTATGGTTGTGTTTCTATTTATAAGCGGAGTAGCTATTCCTCCCATTGTTTCAATACCAAGTGTCAATGGAGTTACATCCAGCAGAAGGATATCCTTGACATCACCTGTCAAAACACCAGCCTGGATAGCTGCGCCTACTGCAACGCATTCATCCGGGTTAACTCCCTTTGATGGTTCCTGTCCAGTAAACTTCTTAACAGCCTCAACAACTGCAGGTATTCTTGTGGACCCTCCGACAAGTATAACCTTATCTATTTCGCTGAGGCTCAGCTTTGCGTCTTCAAGGGCCTTTCTCATCGGTTCTATTGTTGCATCTACAAGGTCATGAGTAAGTTCATTGAACTTGGCTCTTGTTAAATTGATATCTATATGCTTTGGTCCTGTTGCATCGGCAGTTATAAACGGAAGGTTTATATTTGTCTGTGTAGAAGCGGATAATTCAATCTTTGCCTTCTCAGCGGCTTCCTTCAATCTCTGCAGAGCCATCTTGTCTTTTCTTAAATCTATTCCTGTATCACCCTTGAAGGTGTCAGCGATATAGTCCATTATTCTCTGGTCAAAGTCATCTCCGCCCAGTCTTGTGTTTCCGTTGGTGGACTTAACCTCGAACACTCCGTCTCCAAGCTCAAGGATGGATACGTCGAAGGTACCTCCTCCAAGGTCATATACGAATATCTTCTGATTTTTGTCAGTCTTGTCAAGACCGTATGCAAGTGATGCTGCTGTAGGCTCATTGATTATTCTCAGCACTTCAAGGCCTGCTATTCTTCCTGCGTCTTTTGTTGCCTGTCTCTGGCTGTCGTTGAAATATGCAGGAACAGTTATTACTGCCTGTGTTACAGTTTCTCCGAGATAAGCCTCTGCATCGGCTTTAATCTTCTGAAGGACCATTGCAGATATCTCCTGTGGAGTGTAGTCTTTTTCATCAATTGCTACCTTATGGTTTGTTCCCATGTGTCTCTTTATTGAAATTATTGTCTTATCAGGATTAGTTATTGCCTGTCTTTTTGCTACCTGGCCAACCAATCTCTCTCCATTTGCCTGGAAAGAAACAACGGATGGAGTAGTTCTTGAACCTTCGGCATTAGCTATAACTACCGGTTCTCCTCCTTCCATAACAGCTACGCATGAATTGGTTGTTCCAAGGTCAATACCTATTACTTTTCCCATTTAAATTTCCTCCTTATATTTAGCCTTTCAATCTCATTAAAAATAGTTGTAAATTGCTTATATTGATTTAAAATCCGACATCTCACATCCGATATCTGATTTCTAATTAGCTACTTTGACCATACTGTGTCTGATTACCTTGCCTTCTCTTGTATATCCTTTCTGGAAAACCTCAACAACGGAACTTTTGCCATAACCTTCATCCTCAACATGCATAACTGCATTATGTAGGTTAGGATCAAATTCACCCTCTGTCGGTATTTCCTCCACTCTGAGCCTTTCCAGCGAGTCCTTGAACTGTCTGATGGTCATATCGATACCTTTTTTCAAGTCTTCCACACTTCCCTCGGCAGTTGCAGCCCTCTCCAGGTTGTCAAGCACCGGAAGCATGGTTTTAAGGATATCTATACAGGAGTCCGTATATATTCCTTCCTTTTCCTTGGAAGTTCTCTTTCTGAAGTTGTCGTATTCAGCAGAGGTCCTGAGCAGCCTGTCTTTAAGCGCTTCCATTTCATTATTAAGTCTTTCAACCTCATTTTTCAGTTTCAAATTTTCATCCCTCAATTCCTCACAGCAGGCATTTTTTTCATCAGTTTGTTCTGCGATCTCGATGCCCTCAAACTCTTCATCTTCCTTGACCTCTGCCTCTTCAACACTTTCAGTGTCTGAAGGTTCACTGACTTCTCTGCAGCAGTCCTTAAGCTCTTCATCTTTTAAATTTTCATTCTCTACCATTCCTCATTCCTCCACTTAATCCCAGATGATTGGATTATCCCCATTCATCAAAGTTATTTAAATTTCTGTTTAAAAGCTCAATTACTTTATTTAAGAGAGAAATAACCTTTGAATAATCCATCCGCGTCGGCCCAATGATGCCTATGGACCCAAGCGGATTGTCACCTTTACTGTAGGCTCTGGATATTACACTGTATTCCCTGGCTTCCGGTATATAGTTTTCTACACCTATACTAATCGTTGTATCCTTGGAAGTAGGAAGTATCTTCTTAAGACTTTCCTTGTCATCCAGGAAGGAAATGAATTCCTTGGCTCTTACAATGTCATTATATTCCGGATAGTGAAGTATATTTGTCTCTCCCTCCAAAATTACCTCTGAACTCTCTTCTTCGTTAAGACATTCATATAATGCCGGTATTATGGCGTTGAATATATCCTCATATCCTTGAAGGTCTATCTTTATATTGTTTATTACCTCTAAATTTATTCCCTCAATGGTTAAATTTTTCAATCTCACATTAAGCATATTATTAAGCTTTTGAAGTACATCTGCTTCAATGGGTTTATGGATTCTTATCATGTTATTCTTTATAATGCTGCTGTCGGTGACTATCACAAGCAAAATACTTCCATTGTCTATATTTATGAGCTGCAGCGCCTTAAGGCAACTCTTTCCTACCGAAGTAGCCTTTATAATACAGGTCAGTTGAGTCAATCTCGATAATAACAGGCTCACCTGACGGATTATTTTGTCCACTTCAAACATTGCTGCATCCATGAGCATGCCTCTGATAAGCAGCTCTTCTTGGGCAGTAATCTGGTGTGCCTTCATCAATTTATCAACGTACAATCTATATCCTTTATCCGAAGGCTTTCTTCCGGATGAAGTATGAAGATGCTCCAGGTACCCCATATCCTCCAGGTCTGCCATCTCGTTTCTTATAGTGGCAGAACTTACTCCCAATTCGTATTTACGGGCTATGGTTCTGGAGCCTATAGGTTCACCAGTGTTTATATAGTCATTGATAATTGCTTCAAGGATTTTTATTTTTCTATCATCAATCTCCATACAATCACCTCTTTGTTAGCACTCACATCTAATGAGTGCTAATCACTACGATTTAAAAATAACATTATCAATTTCCTTTGTCAACTGCAGGTATAAATTGATATAATGTCATTTTTATTATTTAAAATATATTACGGAATAAAATCAGCCAGTATCTCAATTTTCCTCTGCTTTATTACAATTTTCACATTACTTTAATATCTTACAAAAACTCAATAAACTTTTTAGTCCCTATCCAATATAAAGTCGCTCATTACAGTATTTGAAACCTGTATTCCGGCTTCCGTCAGGGAAATATTGTCCCCTTTTTCAACAAGGAACCCAAATTCGGTATACTTATTAATAACTTCTTCATAAACTTCCGCCATTGAAGTCCCAAAACGGCGGTAAAATTCGCTTTTGTTCACCCCTTCAATCATTCTGAGGCCCATGAACATAAATTCTTCCATGTCATCCTCCATGGTGTTTTGCCGTTTTTCAACAACAGCATCTCCACGGGAGTTTACCGCTTTAATATATTCCTCTATATCTTCCTCGTTTCTATATCTTGAACCACCCATATAGGAATGGGCGGCAGCACCGCAGCCGATATATTCCCGGAGCTTCCAGTAGGTGATGTTATGCCTGCATTCAAAGCCCTCCCTGGAAAAGTTTGATATTTCATACTGCATATATCCCTTTTTCTTTAAGAAAGAGACCGCATATTCGTACATCCCTCTTTCTTCCTCTTCCTCCGGAAGTTCCAGCCTGCCCTTGTCATACATTTCTCCAAAAGGCGTCCCTTCCTCCACTATTAAACTATAACAGGAAATATGTTCCGGATGAAGCTTTACCACATTCTCCAGAGTATCGCGGAAATCCGGGATACTTTGGGAGGGGAGTCCGAACATTACATCCACATTAATATTTTCAAAGCCGCAACTTCTTATAATATTGAAACTCCTTACAAATTCATCCCTTGAATGAATTCTTCCCAGTTTTTTAAGAAGCCTATCCTGCCAGGCCTGAAGGCCTATACTTATTCTGTTAACTCCCATTTCCCGGAGCAGCCTCAGCTTCTCTTCATCTGCTGTCCCAGGGTTGCATTCAACGGTAAATTCGATATTTTTCTCTATATTTAATACCTTAAAGGTATCCTTTAATAAACTCCATGCCTCTAAAGATAAATAGGTGGGAGTACCCCCACCTATAAATATCGTATCTATACTCTTATTTTTACAGCTTAAAAGTATCTCATTACAGAGGGCATGGGTATACTCCATCATCCGCTTTTCAAAGCCGCTGTAGGAACAAAAATCACAGTACATGCATTTGCTTTTACAAAAGGGGACATGTACATACAGGGATACACCCATATCTCTTACCTCCTATTCTACTTTCAGTACTGCCATGAAGGCTTCCTGAGGCACTTCCACGGAGCCGACCTGCCTCATTCTCTTCTTTCCTTCCTTCTGCTTTTCGAGGAGCTTCTTTTTTCTTGATATATCTCCTCCATAGCACTTGGCAAGAACATCCTTTCTCATGGCTTTTACAGTTTCCCTCGCTATAACCTTTGCGCCGATAGCTGCCTGAATCGGTATTTCAAAGAGCTGCCTCGGAATTATTTCCTTCAGCTTTTCCGCCATGTTCCTTCCCTTTGTATAGGCTCTTTCTTCAGGAACAATCATGGAAAGCGCATCAACTATCTCACTATTCAGCAGTATATCAAGCTTAACCAGTTTAGTCTGAACATATCCCTTGAATTCATAGTCCAGGGAGGCATACCCACGGCTTCTTGATTTTAAAGCATCAAAGAAGTCATATATTATTTCATTCAGAGGCATATCATAGTTTAATACAACTCTTGTTGCCTCAATGTAGCTCATGTCAATATAGGTACCCCTCCTTGTCTGGCATAGGTCCATAACGGCACCCACATACTCGGAAGGGGTTATTATGGCTGCCTTCACTATGGGTTCTTCCATATAATCAATTTCCGAAGGTGCCGGCAGATTGGTAGGATTGGTTATTTCGATTACCGTACCGTCTGTCTTCGCAACCTTATAGATAACAGAAGGCGCTGTAGTTATGATATCTATATCATATTCCCTTTCAATTCTCTCCTGAATAATTTCCATGTGCAGAAGTCCAAGGAAGCCGCATCTGAAGCCAAAGCCCAGGGCAATGGAGGTTTCCGGTTCAAAGGACAGGGCTGCATCATTGAGCTGAAGCTTCTCAAGAGCCTCTTTTAGTTCTTCATAATCTGCTCCGTCCACCGGATAGATACCGCTGTATACCATTGGTACTGCAGGCCTGTATCCCGGTAGAACTTCCTTTGCAGGATTGGCCGCTGTGGTTATTGTATCACCTACTCTTGCGTCCCTTACATTTTTAATTGACGCGGTTATATAGCCTACATCACCTGCACGCAACTCTTCAATAGGCATGAAGCCCGGTGCAAAAACTCCGACTTCGGTGACTTCATATACCTTTTCCGAAACCATCAGCTTTATTTTTGTGCCGGCCCGGACATTGCCTTCCTTCACCCTCACATAACAGACCACACCTTTATAGCTGTCATAGTAGGAGTCGAAGATTAGGGCCCTCAGCGGAGCTTCTTCATCACCTTCCGGTGCAGGCATCTTCTCTATTATACTGTCAAGTACCGCTTCGATATTAAGTCCCGACTTGGCGGATACCATCGGTGCATCCGCGGCATCCAGTCCTATTACATCCTCTATCTCACGCTTGACTTCCTCCGGCCTGGCACTGGCAAGGTCAATCTTATTTATTACCGGGACTATTTCAAGGTTGTGATCCAGAGCCAGATAGCAGTTGGCAAGAGTCTGTGCCTGGATTCCCTGGGTGGCATCCACTACAAGTATTGCGCCTTCGCAGGCAGCAAGGCTTCTTGACACCTCGTAATTAAAATCTACGTGCCCAGGAGTATCGATGAGATTCAATATATACTCATCACCGTTCTTTCCCCTATAAATAAGTCTGACGGCTTGAGCCTTTATGGTTATTCCTCTCTCCTTTTCAAGGTCCATGTTGTCCAAAATCTGCTCTTCCATTTCTCTCTTGGTAATGGTTCCAGTTTTTTCCAGAAGCCTGTCTGCAAGAGTTGATTTACCATGATCTATATGTGCTACTATACAAAAGTTCCTTATCCGTTTCTGCCTTTCGCTCTGCATATCATACTTTTCGGAAAAACACTATTTTCCGAAAAAGTGTTCACCCCCATTATTAATAATAAACAACTATCCTGCATCCTGTCGTCAAGTATCTATCAATGTAGACAACCAAGAAAACTGCACAATGGTTACAACAAACGCTCTCCTAGATAATCATCATAAATTATATCACAGAAATATCGGATTCTGTCAACAATTACTGAAATTACTTTGATAGGGAATTTGCCTCACTCTTATTCGAATTTATTTTTTCCTTTAATCCTTTAAAAATGCTGCCGTTTATATAGAATATCTTGTTCCCCACCGTAAATCTCAGGTCAAAGGGCGATGAAGAGTAGTATATTCTCAGCTTTGTATCTTTCTTTCGGTCTAAAACCACCTCTCCGTAAAGATCCGACCTGGATCTGCCATCATCGAATACATTTGCATATACAGCTTCATCATTGGCATTGCCGTTCATCCTGTTGTATTCAACATTGACACTGGCTATTCCCGCAAAAACAGAAAGAAGGCACAGGATAAGTACTATGGCATATTTTTTTCTTCCAAACAACAAGGGCACCCCCTAGGAAATAAAATATATACCTATAAGGATGCTCTTCTTAATAAAAACTTATTCACTTTTTCCCATTTAAATATTCTGCAATTATCCTTGCTATATATTTCCCTGAGGTCTTTGATTCATCCATAGTATTGATATTGGCTCCCACTTCAATGAGTATTGCATTATTACTCAAATCCTGGTTGAAGTATTTACTGCCGTAATTATAATAGTAAATATCCTTGAAGAAACCTGGGAAATATTTGTTACTGATGTCCGCCAGACTGTTAGCCACGGCAAGGTTCTTATCGAAATGAGGATTTTTTTTGCAGAGAACAAATCTTATATCTGCTACATTTTCCCCATTCATTTTCGTTGTAACAGTGCTCTTGCTGTATGCAGCATCCCTATGGAGGTCAATTATCAGCTTAAAATCGCCGTATTTGTTCAAATATTTGTTAACCGTTTCTCTGGACCTCGAATAGGATGCGTTAAATGAAGAATTATGTATGGTTTTATCGTGTGCAACGTTGATACCATATTTATTTTCCAACTCGTCGGTTAATACATCGCCTACAGCACAGACATTTTTTGAAGGGTCGTCGTTATAATTGCCGTTGGGGTCATAACTCTCTGTAGTATGGGTGTGGTATATGAGCACTTCCGGTTTTGTATTATCCAAAGGCTTTTTTATATTTGGATTATCAATGCTATTAGCTGTACTTGAATTTCCTGATGAATCGGTGCTCCCCGGAGCAGCTGCATTGCCTGGTGTATTGGAATTACCAGGTGTACCCTGGTTTGTGGTGCTTACCATTCCCGGTGTGGGAGCAAAGGGATCTACCTTTGCGATAGAGCCGGTCCCTGAAGTATCCGGAAGTTCTGTATCTACCCCAGTGCTCTTGAGAAGTGAGACCTCCCTGC
>JAUZPH010000108.1 GCA_030706065.1 Bacillota bacterium
CCTCGAAGCTGCAGCAAGCGGCTGCAGTATCGTATCTACTAATCAGGGAAGCGCAGCAGAGTACTTTGGAGACAAGGCAATATATTGTGATCCATATGATGAAGGAAGCATATACGATGCTGTAAAACAAGGAATTAAAGCCGGCAGGGATCCGGAGCTAAAGAGGGTCATGCAGGAAAAGTTCAACTGGGAAAACTGTGTCAGGCCTTTATATGAGAGCTATGGCAGGCTGATGGATGAGAGTTTACAAGGTTTATAGGTATAATATTTGGTAAAGTGGGAATATGTTAAAATAAAGTGACTTCAACAGTCACTTTTTATATTGTATAATGTAAAATGAGGGTGTGAAAAATATAGTTATTCTTTTTCGCGGGCCGCTGGTGGTAACCACCGTTATAGCGAAATTTATAGAATACCTTTTTTCACACACTCATAATGGAGGGTGTGAAGAGCACAGATATCCTTTTGAGGAGATGATTGACATAAGTAAAAATATAGAACTCCTTGCTCCGGCAGGAGATATGGAAAGCCTTTATGCTGCAGTGAATAATGGCTGTGATGCAGTATATATGGGAGGCAGTAAATTTTCTGCCCGTGCCTTTGCAAAAAATTTCACCGTTGAGAACATAAAAGAAGCGGTGGACTATTGCCACAGCTATGGCGTGAAGGTTTATATTACTATAAATACCTTGATAAAAGAGAAGGAAATGAAAGAGGTCATCGAATATATAGGTGAGCTTTATAATATAGGAGTTGATGCTGTTATTACCCAGGACCTGGGCCTTGCAAATGTAGTGATAGGGAATTTTGAAGATTTGGAAGTACATGCTTCCACACAGATGAGTGTACATAACAAAGCTGCAAGCCTCCTGCTTGACAATATGGGGTTTAAGCGAATTGTACTGGCAAGAGAGCTTTCCCTCGGTGAGATAAAGGAAATTTCTGAGGAAGTGGAAACAGAGATATTTATCCATGGTGCACTATGTGTATGCTACTCCGGAATGTGCCTGATGAGCAGTATGATAGGAGGAAGAAGCGGAAATCGGGGAAGATGTGCACAGCCCTGCAGGCTGCCCTATGATATTATCGATAAGGCAAGCGGAGAAACAAAGCGGGGTTATCTGCTGAGTCCAAAGGATATATGTACATCTCAATACATCGGAAAAATCATTGACAGCGGTACGTCCTCCCTTAAAATCGAAGGAAGAATGAAAAGGCCTGAATATGTGGCTGGTGTTGTAGGAAGCTATAGAAAGATAATAGACAGTCACTTGTGCGGCAGAGAACCAAAGGACGTAACCGGAGAAGAAAAGAAGCTGCTTCAGCTTTTTAACAGAGAGGGTTTTTCCAGAGGTTACTTCTTCGGCAGCGAGGGCAGGGATATGATGGCTTATAATAATCCCAAAAACGCCGGGATTATTGTTGGGAGGGCCATTGATAATAATCTCGTAGAATTGACGGATAATTTAAGTGTAAAAGACGGTATAAGAATAGGTGACGAAGGCGCTATTGTGAGCAGGCTTTTGAAGGAAGGAAAAGATGTAGAAAAGGCCTCCTCCGGAGAAAGAGTAAAGATTCTTCCAGGGATATACAGAAAAGGAGACGTAGTTTATAAGACTACTGACCACAGGCTCAATGAAGAGTTAAGCCTGACCTATTCAAACAAATACGGCAGGAAAATTTCGATAAGCCTTAATGTAAGCTTTTTACCGGGAGAACCTATAAGGCTGAAGGCCGGCTTTAGAGGCAGGGAATACGAATATATCGGGGCTGCGGTGGAAGAGCCGTTAAACAAGCCCTTGTCCAGAGAGTTTGTGGAGGAAAAACTGAGAAAGTCGGGCAACACCCCCTTCGAAATTCAGGAAGTGGTTTTTGATGTCTTTGGCGACGGTTACCTGAGCGCCGCCTCCTTAAATGAAGCAAGGAGAAATCTGCTTTCAAGGCTGCTATCTATTGATATTCAGCGTAAACCTTTGAATTTGGATAAACTGGAACAGGAATATAAAAAGAAGAGGAGCCTCGTTTCAACAGAGAAGGACCGGGAGCAGATTCCCGATAAGCTCTTTGTAGTTACCGGCAGCGACCAGCTGAAGGCCCTGGAGGATTTAGGGGTGGAGGCTGCAGCGGTAGATATCTTCAGCAGATATATGGATAAGGAAAAGGCCCTTAAAAGCAGCATTCCAAATATCTTCCTGAAGCTGCCCAATGTTGCAAGAAAGGAATATGGAAGCATTATCAAGTTTGTTGAAGATAATATAGACAGGATAAGGGGTATAATAACCGCCAACCTGGGCTTTCTCGAGTATTTCAAGAATAAGACAATTTGTATAGGTGATTACAAATTAAATATATTTAACAGCGAGACGCTTCAGTTGATAAGTAAATATTGCGGTGCAGCGGCTCTAAGTGTAGAATTAAATAAAATGGAAATCAAAGACATTATGAGTAATGTCCCCAAGGGCTATCCGGCCCAGGTGCTGGCCTACGGCAAGGTGGAACTCATGATAAGCGAATACTGTGCTGTGGGAAGTGTAATCGGAGGCAAGTCCAGGGAAAAGCACTGTACTGCTCATTGCGAGGGGAACTATACTCTTAAGGATAGAAAAGGTATGGAATTTGCCATAAGAAATGATAATTTCTGCAGAAGCCACATATATAATGCCGTTCCTATAAACCTTCTTCCTATGGATGATGAGTTGAAAAAGCTGGGAATTGGATATATGAGGTATGATTTTATCGATGAGAGCTATGAGGAAGTATATAAGGTTGTAGAGGCTGTTATAAAAAACAAAAATATAGATATTGAAGATTATACAAGGGGACACTACAAAAGGGGAGTTGATTAGTTTGGATGAGAGAACACTGAGGGTGTTGGAATTTAATAAGATAAAAGAAAAGCTGAAGACATATACACAGACTTCAGCAGCGAAGGAATTGATAGAGGAACTTGGACCTTATTCAAATGTCTACGAGGTAAGGGAAAGGTTGAAAGAAACAAATGAGGCACTGAATATTTTGTTTAAGAAGGGTTCGCCTCCCTTTGAAGGAATTTATGACGTGAGAAGCGGGATTTCCAGAGCAGAAAAGGGGGCAGGCTTAAGTGCGCCGGAGCTTTACAGGATTGCCGGCCTGCTGCGTGCTTCCAGGCGCTTCAAGGAATATGTAGCCCATAAAGAGGATGAGGAAGCTTTTCCGGTGTTGGAGGATATATGCGAAGGCCTTATTCCAATCAAACGGTTGGAGGATGAAATCTATAATGCAATTATCGACGAAGAGGAGATCAGTGACAAGGCCAGTGAAACCCTGTATTCAATACGAAAGGAACTCCGCAGTAAAAATGGTTCTATAAGGGAAAGGGTTAATGACCTTCTGAGAAAGAATTCAAAGTTCCTTCAGGAAAATCTGTATACTATCAGGGGTGACAGATATGTCATTCCGGTAAAGGCAGAGCATAAGGGTGCTGTTCCGGGAATTGTCCATGATCAGAGTTCAACTGGGGCAACTCTTTTTATTGAGCCCATGAGCCTTGTGGAGGTAAATAATGCCATCCGTGAATTGATGCTGAAGGAAAAGGCGGAGATTGAAAGGATACTGGCACAGCTTTCAAGGAAAGTCTATGATAATATTGCAGCTATAAAAAATAACAGCAGTATAATATGGGAACTGGATTTTATATTCGCAAAGGCAAGATATGGCAGTGAAATCAGAGGTACATGTCCTATTGTCAATGAAGACGGAAGCTTCTACATTATAGAGGGAAGACATCCCCTTATAGACCCTGAGGTTATTGTACCAAGTACAATACACCTTGGAGGAGAGTATACCTCCCTGGTGATAACAGGCCCAAATACCGGTGGAAAGACAGTAACCTTGAAAACCGTGGGGCTTCTGCATGTCATGGGTATGAGCGGCCTTCTGATTCCTGCCAGGGAAAACTCAATTATCAGTTATTACAATAATATATACGCTGATATCGGTGACGAGCAGAGCATTGAGCAGAGCCTTTCCACCTTTTCCTCTCATATGACAAATATAGTCTACATAATGGAAAAGGCAGATGAAAACAGCCTTGCCCTCTTCGATGAGCTTGGAGCAGGGACGGACCCTGTAGAGGGAGCGGCACTGGCAGTAGCCATACTGGAAAACCTCAGGGAGAGGGAAACCAAGATTGTAGCTACAACACATTACAGTGAGTTAAAAGGCTATGCATTAAAAACTCCCCATGTGGAAAATGCTTCTGTGGAATTTGATGTGGAGACCTTGAGGCCTACCTACAGACTCCTCATCGGTATTCCCGGAAAGTCCAATGCTTTTGAGATTTCAAAAAGGCTTGGCCTCGGGGAGGAAGTAATACAGTCGGCGAGGAATAATGTTTCAAGCAATACACTGATTTTTGAAGATTTAATTATGAATCTTCAGAAGAAGAGCATTGAGGCGGAAAATAATGCACGGGAAACTGCCATGCTGAAACTGGAGGCTGAAAAGCTTAAGGATAAATATGAAGAAAAACTTTATGGTATCCAGAAGAGCAAGGACAATATACTGCAGAATGCACAGAGGGAAGCAAAATCAATAATACGTACAGCCAAGGAAGAAGCGGATGACATAGCTAAAAATATAAGAGAATTGGAACGGATGGGCTATGACAATGATGCCAGAAAGAAAATTGACGAACAGAGAAAAAAGCTTAAGGACAAGATGGATGATATAGAGAGCAGTATGAGTTCCAAGGAAAAGGAAAAGGGTAAGAAGCTTGCTGAGGTTAAGCCCGGCCAGGAGGTTATTTTGTCCAGTCTAAATCAGAAGGTAATTGTCCTTTCCAAGCCTGACAGCAAGGGAGAACTGCAGGTACAGGCAGGAATAATGAAGGTTACCGTCAATATCTCCGGCCTCAGAGAAGTAGAAGGTTCAAAGGATGCAGTAAAGGAAAGGCACGCAAAGAAGGAAATGAATTTAAATTTAAAGAGAGTGGCGTCTTCCATCGATTTGAGAGGCCTTGATGCGGAGGAGGCTATTTATAATGTAGATAAGTATCTGGATGAAGCCTATATGGCTGGACTTAATGAGGTGACGGTAATCCATGGCAAGGGAACGGGAATATTAAGAAAGGCTATTGGAGACCTTATGAAGCATCACGGACATGTCAAGTCCTACAGGCTGGGTGAATATTCTGAAGGCGGCAGCGGGGCTACGGTGGTGGAATTGAAGTAGAGGAAAATTGAGAGAAGGGGTATTATGATTCTGGTTAGCGCCTGTTTGCTTGGGACAAATTGCAAATACAGTGGAGGAAATAACAAATCCGAGAGGCTGGCAGAGCTTGTGAAGGATTATACTCTTCTGCCTGTTTGTCCTGAGGTATCCGGTGGAATGCCTACTCCAAGAAAGCCGAATGAGATTACAGGCGGCAGTGGAGAAGCTGTGTTAATGGGTAGTGCCAAAGTACAATGTAAAGAGGGTACCGATAATACGGAAAGCTTTATTAAAGGTGCCAAAGAAACCTTAAGCCTGGCAAAGAAGTTCAATATCAAGTATGCGGTATTAAAGGAAAGAAGCCCCTCCTGCGGAAGCAGTTTTGTATATGACGGAACTTTCAGCGGGAAACTAGTAAATGGGAGAGGTGTCACTGCTGCTCTTCTTATGGAAAATGGGATAAAGGTATATAGTGAGAACGGGATAGAACAGCTTTTAAAGGATATACAAAAGGATAGTAATTCAATGAAAAAGGACGAGGTATGAGGCCTCGTTCTTTTTCATTTTATCTTAAAGTAAAATTCAAGAGAGTTTGTATCTCTGGAATATATATTATATTTCTACAACTAAATAACCACTTTGATATTCTCTATGGTGGGATCCTCTGTTCCCTGAACATAGAGCCCTACATCCTTTAACCTTTGAACATATCCGATTATCTCTTCGGTAATAATCTCACCGGGACAGAGTAATGGAATTCCTGGTGGATAAGCCATGAGAAACTCACCGCTGATTTTACCAATACTGTCTTTCAATGCGATAGATGTCTTTTTTGAATTAAAAGCCTGCCTTGGATTGATAACTGCCTTGGGAATAGACGGAATATCCAGAAAGTCGGGTTTGGTTTCGGTTTTTCCGGTGTAATCCGCACTGATTTCTTTGAGGGCATTTATCAGTTTGTCAATGTTTTCACTTGTGTCTCCAAAAGAACCCACAGCCAGTACGTTGTATAAGTCAGACATCTCTACCTGAATATGATATTTGTTTGAAAGCAGCATATCCAGTTCATAGCCGGTGAGGCCCAAATCCCTACAGGTTACTGTTATTTTTGTTGGATCCAGTGCGAAAACTCCGGGGCTTCCTAAAATCTCTTCTCCAAAACAATAGAGGCCCGGTATATTGTTTATCTCACTTCTTGCATAGTTTGCAAGTTCAATGGCCCCTTCCAGTAATTCCTTGCCTTTCATGGCAATCTGTCTTCGGGCACAATCCAGGGAAGCCATTAAAATGTACGAGGGTGACGTTGTCTGAAGCAGGTTTAAAACCTGCTGAACCCTTCGTACATCAACTCTGTCAGCCCTGACATGAAGAAGGGAGCATTGAGTCAGGGCTCCAATTATCTTATGTGTACTTTGGGCACAGATATCTGCACCAACAGACATACCGGATACGGGAAGCTTGTCATTGAACGTGAGATGGGGGCCGTGTGCTTCATCCATAATTAGTGGAATGTTGTAACTGTGTACGATATCTGCGATTCTTTTTACATCCGTTGAAACACCATAATAGGTAGGGTTGATAATCAGTACAGCCCTGGCATCCGGATTGAGCCTTAAGGTTTCCTCCACAGTTTCCGGTGTAACTCCGTGGGCAATACCGACCCTTTTGTCGAATTCCGGATTCATGAAAACCGGAGAGGCACCGCTCAATATTATTCCGGAAGTAACAGATTTGTGTACATTCCTTGGAATGATAATTTTTTCGCCGTCGCCAACTACGGATAATATCATGGCCTGTATGGCGCCGGAGGTACCGTGAATGGAGAAAAAGCTTGCATCGGAACCATAGGCATCTGCTGCCAGTTCCTGAGCTTTTTTTATCGGTCCTGTAGGATGATGCAGACTGTCTACCAACTTGAATACAGTAACATCGATTTTAAAAGGGTTATCACCTATAAAACTCTTATATTCCTCATCTATTCCTATACCCTTTTTATGGCCCGGTACATGGAAAGGTATTGTTCCTCTGTTAACATACTCCATTAGAGCATCAAATAACGGGGTTTCATTCTGATCCAATCTATACACTTAAATACCGCCTTCTTTCACGCAAATTCTTCTGCTTAAAAAATTTCGAATCTTCAAAGGTCTATCCGGTAGGTTAAAATTATTAAATCTCTTTGGATACCACTATTATATGTTGTGTATTTTTCAATGGATATATAAGAACAATTTACAAGAGTATATATAAAATTCTGGTTTCAAGAGGAATAATATTGCAGAAAATGGGAAAAATAAAAGGGAAGGAGGTTGAGTGATGAATACTTTGTATTGTAATGAAAGAGTTAAAAACAGCAGACATGATGCAAAAAAAGTAAGAAGAATGGGAAAGGTTCCTGGAGTATTATATGGGGAAAACATGCACACTCTATTATTTGAAATAGCTGAAATGGATCTCGTAAGGGAGTTTTCCATGGAGGGAGAACATGGAGTACTGAATATAGATGTAAAGGGAGAATCCCATAAAGCGCTGATAAAGGAAGTACAAAAGGATCCTGTAACCAAAAAAATAATACATATTGACCTGGAGGATATAAATTCGAATAAGCTCGTTCAGACTGAAGTTCCTATACATTTTCTAAATGAAGATAAGGTTAGGCAAAATGGAGGTATTCTTCAAAAGGAAAAGAGCAGTGTGAAGGTACAGTGTATTGCAGATAAACTACCCCGAAGTATCGATATAGACTTGAAAAATCTAAGATTCGGAAGTGCCTTGAAGTTGGCCGACATTGAATTTGCAGGTGAGATAACTTTTCTTGAGGATATGGAAACTGTTATTGCTGCAGTGACAGGCGGCAACACCAGTGATGTCACCGTATCCAATGATATAAGTGATGTGCCGGGTGAAATAGAAGCATAAGAATTGAAATGGAAGCATAGCTCTGTTATGAGCTATGCTTCTGCTCTTAAAATATTGAATAAGTATGCCATGCTAAGAAAGCTGTATTACAAAATGTTATCATTGAAATAAAGCTGTAAAATAATAACTTTTGTTTTACCGATTTTATAGTATAATAGAAATGTTAGTATATTTTAGGAGGGATATTATGAATTATAGAGATAAATACCAATTATGGTTGAATTCTGAGGTTATTGATAAAACAACAAAAGAGGAACTGTTGGCAATTAGGGATGAAAAAGAGATAGAGGACAGGTTTTATAAGGATTTGGAATTTGGTACCGGAGGGCTTAGAGGTGTTATAGGCGCCGGTTCAAACAGGATGAATGTGTATACTGTTGGTAAGGCCACTCAAGGTTTTGCCGATTATCTTAATGAAAACTTCCAGGGAGAGATATCTGTTGCTATAGCCTACGATTCAAGAAATATGTCAAAGGAGTTTGCAGCGGCAGCTGCCGAAATACTGAGTGGAAATAGTATAAAGGTTTATCTGTTTGAAAGCTTAAGGCCTACTCCTGTGCTTTCCTTTACGGTAAGGGAACTGGGCTGTAAGGGAGGGATAGTTATAACGGCATCCCATAACCCCAAACAGTATAATGGCTACAAGGTCTATGGCGAGGACGGCGGACAAGTAACGGATACGGATGCCAAAGCCATACTGGCCTCTATTGAGAAGGTTGACAGCTTTGAGAAGATAAAGAAGGAATCAAAAGGAGAAACCTCTGGCAAGGGCGGCATAGTTATTATAGGGGAAGAGATTGACAAGGCCTACATAAACAGGGTAAAGGCTTTGACAGTAAGGGAGGAATTGGTCAGGAACCATGCCGAGGAGCTAAAAATAATATATACTCCTATACATGGAACCGGCAATGTTCCCATAAGAAGAGTACTCAATGAACTGGGCTATAAGAATCTGAATATAGTTAAAGAGCAGGAAATGCCTGATGGTAATTTTCCAACTGCTCCATATCCCAACCCTGAAGAACCAAAGGTCTTTTCCATAGCATTGGAGATGGCAAAAGAAATTAAACCGGATATAATTTTCGGAACAGATCCTGATTGTGATAGAATAGGTGTAGTTGTAAAGACCGGTGAAGGAGACTACAAGGTATTAACAGGAAACCAGACAGGAGCACTGCTCACAAACTATATCTTATCATCACTTAATGAATTGAATAAGTTACCGGCAGACGGAGTTGTTATCAAGACTATAGTAACTACTGAAATGGCCAGGAGAATAGCTGCAGCCTATAATATAGAATTGATTGATGTCTTGACAGGTTTTAAATATATTGGTGAAAAAATTAAGGAATTTGAAGAAACAAATAATAATACTTACCTTTTTGGTTTTGAGGAAAGTTACGGTTATTTGGCAGGCGACTTCGTGAGAGATAAAGATGCAGTTATAGCAGCAACACTCATCTGCGAGATGACC
>JAUZPH010000109.1 GCA_030706065.1 Bacillota bacterium
ATAAGCAAGCTAATTACTATCTTTCTTTTATTCTTCACAATACCCCTCCCTTTTTAATAGATATCCTTACGTAACCTTAATTTTAACGTGTTCAAAAATCCGGAATCTTCAACCGGTTATTTAGGGTGTAAAATTTCATCAGATTTAACTTTTTACTTAGGAAGAAATTTTACACCTCAACACGTTAAAATTGTAGTTGGAGTTGGATATCTTAGGGTTCCAAGTTCAAGAGTTTCCTTATTAATGTTCAATAGCCATAAACCTAACAGGTTTTGTACTTCAACGAACAATATAACTCACTTGAAATCCCACCTTAACATTTTACCATATTCTTCTTAAATTATACATTTGATATCAACTTATACTTTCAGATATTTCCAATTGCCCTTGTTCATTCTCGACAGATACATGAATGACCTGGAACTGAAGTCAAAGAATATGCCAATCATGACAGCAACCATGCCAATCCCCATCCACCTGTTCAAGCCATAGGAAAGGAGCACTCTGCAGCTCCATAAACCGACAAGTGATGTAATCATAACATACATGATATCTCCCGCCGCTTTAAGTGTTGCGGAACATACATTAAGGATAGCCAGCATAGGTTCAAGGATTCCGAAGGTCCGAATCAACCCTACAGCCTCCTTTATAACCAACGGATCGTCCGAGTACATATGAGCGAGAGGTGCGGCAAAAACCACCATAAGTATTCCGATGACAAAGGCCACCAGCATGGTTATTTTGAGGCCCTCGTAGGCGTAATTCTCAGCCTTCTTATACTGCCTTTCTCCAAGACTCTGACCTACAAGAGTGGTATTTGCTATAGCAAAGCCAAATACCGGAAAAAAAGCAAGTGAATTCACATTTATCCCGACCTGATAGGCTGCCATTGCAATGGTACCCATACTTACAATTATTACCTGGAGTACTAAAAATCCACCCTGCATAACTGCCTGTTCGATAAAAGCCGGAACTCCAATATTGATTATCCTCTTCATAAGCAGAGGCTTTATGCTGTAATCGTCCTTCAGGCTGAGGTTCAGCTTAAGGCCTTTACGGTTGTAAATGACCAGAAGCCTGTAGGTGATGGCAAATATCCTGGATACAGTAACAGCTATGGCGGACCCCATCACACCCATGGCCGGTATATTTAGAGTTACCAGGGCTGTTTGGGGTATATTGACCGGACCAATTGCGATGTGAGGTATACAGATAGTCCCAACACCGAATACCAGTATAGTATTTAAGATTATATTCAGTACATTGACTCTGGCGGTTATCTTCATCGGGGTTTTCGTATCGCCGGCACCTCTCATTGCACCTGAGACAATAATGTCAACAACGAAAAAAGGAAGGTTTATAAGCATGATTTTAAAGTAGGTGAGCCCAAGCTTAAGAACTTCCTTATCCGCTCCTCCAAAGAATATATCCAATATAAAGCTTGAGAATATCCTTCCTAATACCGCCAATGTAAGTCCTATTACTATTGCCATATATATGGACTGTATTAATGCCCTCTTTGCCTCTTCCTTGTTTCCTTCACCGGTGAGCCTGGCAATGATAACGGTTGTTCCCATGGAAAGGCCGGAGATGACCGTCTGCAGAAACCCCATAAGCATATTCACCATACCTACTGCAGCTACTGCCGCCGTTCCTACACGTCCCATAAATATGGTGGATACCATACCTACCATCATCTCTAATATCTGCTCTGCAATAGAAGGCCAGGCTAGGCCTATAATTTCCCTGTCGGCCTTTTTATCGAATTTTAACTTAAACTTTTTCATATTACTTCCCCATTCTAAACTCTAGTAGATGCGGAAATTTACTTTTTAATTTATCCGTGATGTAAAATTTCTTCTAAATTGAATTCTAATTAGTTGAAATTTTACATCCGGAAAAATTGGTGAAGATTCAATATTTCTCAGTCGAATACTAAAGGTTTATATTTCCGCATCATTAATCAACTCTAATATAATAACTCAACAAATCCAATATGTCACCTGGGTTATATAAGCAAAATGGGATGTAGTTTTCCGGCATTATAAATTTCACCTTGTATGTGCTCAAATTATCGTAAAAGAGTAAATGAAAGAAAAGCCAAGTATTAAATGTTTACATGACAGTTACATTGACAAATTTTTTCCAATACCCCATATCCAAATATTGAAAGTATATAGGACAAGTATTATAATTATAATATTTGAAACTTATTGAAATTTTTGACATTTTAGGGGGATTCTATTAGATGGTTACAGAATTGAAGAGGATTTTAATTGGCAAACCTTTGAAAAATATAGACCTTAAAGATGAGAAATATAGTATCCGATGGGGGCTTCCCATCCTCTCCAGTGATGCTATCTCATCGGTAGCCTATGCAGGCGAAGAGATGTTGAAGGTTATGATACCGGTTATAGGATTATTATCCTACCACTATGTATTGTATCTGTCTCTTGCCATAATTGGACTGTTGACTCTGCTTATGCTTTCCTATAGGCAGACCATCGAGTGTTACCCAAATGGCGGCGGAGCGTATATAGTTGCAAAGGAAAACCTTGGAGTTTTCGCAGGTGTCACTGCCGGAGCCGCTCTTTCAATAGATTATATAATGACTGTAGCCGTAAGTGTATCCTCCGGAGTGGATCAGATATCTTCAGCTTTTTCGGGGTTAAGACCTTATGTTGTTCCACTAAGTGTAGTTCTGGTTTTACTTCTTATGATAGGCAATCTGAGAGGCATACGGGAATCGTCGAAATTTTTCGGTCTCCCGGCATACTTGTTCATCTTTGCAGTATTAAGCATGATAATAGCCGGATTTTACAAATACCTAACAGATGCTCCCATACCAACGCCTGAGGTATCCAACGGATATTACGGTACTGTTAATACAGTAAACCTAATACTTATACTCCGGGCCTTTTCCAATGGTTGTACTGCTCTTACTGGAGTGGAGGCAGTGAGCAATGCCGTTCCGAATTTTAAAGAACCATCCACAAAGAATGCCAGGACCGTTTTACTGCTTTTATCTTTGATAATCCTGCTGCTTTTTGGCGGCACTTCCATACTTGCCAATATATACCACGCAACACCAGGCGACGGACAGCAGACAATGCTGGTTCAGATGGCAGATATGATATATGGGAGAGCCACAATTTTTAATTCTATTATGTTCTACTTCATAACTTCCATGCTGTTTATAATTTTGGTTTTAGCTGCAAATACTGCATTTTCGGGTTTCCCGATGCTCGTTTCTGTCATGGCAAGTGAAGGCTTTGTGCCAAGGCAGCTCAAGATGAGAGGTGACAGATTAAGCTATTCCAACGGCATAATAATCCTGTCCGTGGTGGCTTCTATCCTGATAATAATATTTAACGCCCAGGTTACGAAGCTGATGGGACTTTACGCCGTGGGTGTATTCATATCCTTTACACTCTCACAGACCGGGATGATATTAAGATGGTTCAAAACCAAAGGTGCCAATTGGCATTATAAAGCTCTAGTTAATGGCGCCGGTGCTCTTGTTACCGGTATTGCAGTCATTATAATAGGCATTACTAAATTTCATGAGGGTGCCTGGATAGTTGTTCTTTTAATTCCAATTATGATCTATGCAATGCTCAAGGTGAAAAAGCATTATGTGGCGCTTGCCAAGCAGTTAAAGATAAAGCCTGAAGAATATGGTATGATCGATGTTTCCCACGATAACTACAGGAACAGGATTATCGTGCCCATTGAAAGCATAAATAAATCCAGTATCCGCGCCCTCCGCTATGCAAGGACCATATCCAATAATGTTTCTGCCTTCAGTGTTGCCATAGATGAGGAGTCGGAAAAGAAGATAAAGGAAGCCTATTCAAAGCTTAGGACGGATATACCGCTGACCGTTGTGAATTCACCCTTCAGGAAGGTAGTGGATCCTCTCCTGGATTTTATTAAATCAGCAGAATATAACTATCAGCCCGGTGACATCATTACAGTCATACTTCCCCAGTTCTCCGTGAATAAATGGTGGCAAAAGCTTTTGCACAACGGTACAAGAGTTTATATTGAGCGCCAGCTGCTTAAGCATAAGCATATCGTTGTTGCTACAATCCCTCTGCAGTTGAAGGATGATGACAATGTGCTGAATTCTCCGGAATTTAATCCGATGCATGATAATCCCTGGACATTATAGCATAATTAAAAACAGCTTATGGAGCAAAATCCATAAGCCGTTTTTTTACATTACTTCTTCCTTTAAACTGCTTTTTAAAGTGAAAGTCAACATCAGGCAAACTGCCGCAATTATGATCAGTCCGAGGAATATAACATGAATACCCGATATTTGGGAAGCCTTTATATTGTATAATGTCATGTTTTCCGAAGTTCCAAGGGCCGAATACAATTTATTGGGATCTACTCCCCTTATGCCTAGATTGCTAAAATATCTGACAATGTTCAGGTTGAATATACTGCCAAAAATACTGACTCCTATTGTCTGGCCCAGAGTACGGAGCAGCGAATTGGAAGCTGTAGCAGCTCCTCTCCTGGTATAATCTACCGAGGACTGAACAACTATTGTCAAGGTTGTAAAAGAACCGCCAAACCCAAAGCCCATAATAAAGGAGTATATTATTACCGGAATCAGAGAGGTTTCAGTTCCCAACGTAGGCAGAAGCGCACAGCTCACCAAAAGTATAAGCATTGAAAATACAGTTACTACCTTTTCTCCATACCTTGGTATGGCCTTGCCCAGTATGATGGAAGACAACAGCCAGGAAATGGACATAGGTGCCATAGCCAGACCTGATATGGTAGGACTGTAGCCCAATATATTTTGAATATATATTGGCATATACACGTCAATTCCTATCAGAACCGCAGAGGAAAGCAGGGAAATTACATTTACTATTGTATTAATCCTTGTAAATATCTCAAAGGGAACTATTGGTTCACCGGCTTTCCTTTCAACAAAGTAAAAAGCTACAAGTAATGCCAGTCCGAGAGCTATTGACAATTCGGAAACATATGCTGGCATTCCACCGCTGTTCTCCGACGAGAAGATACCGTTCAGAATGGATATTATAGCCAAAGATAATACAATGGCGCCCAAGTAATCAATTTTATGCTTCCTTTTCTCAAAGCTCTCGGTAAGATTTCTCTGCAAAAGTACTATACACAGTATTCCAAAAGGAATGTTAATAAAGAAAATCCAGTGCCAGGATAAGGTATCAATTAAAAATCCCCCGACAAAGGGCCCTGCCAGGCTTGCTATACCCCATACCGAACTGACCCATCCCTGTACCTTTGCCCTTTCAGACAGGGTGAAAACATCGCCTACAATGGTATATGTAACTGTGAATATGGCACCGGCACCCAGGCCCTGAAGAGCTCTGAAGCCAATCAGCTGGTACATATTCTGAGACAGTCCGCACAGACAGCTTCCGATGAGGAATATGACTATTCCCACGGAAAGTGTGCTTTTTCTCCCATACAGGTCTGAAAGCTTGCCATATATCGGAGTTGAAATCGCCGATGTGAGCAGGTACAGGGAAAAGACCCAGCTGATGAGCTCAAGTCCGCTCAATTCCTTGCCTATGGTGGGGATTGCCGTTGTGATAATTGTACCTTCAACGGCACCCAAAAACATTGCTATCATTATGGAAATTACAATATTCCGTTTTTTCGAATCCATATTTAATGCCACATCCTTTAAACTGCACAGTAATTAATGTAAATTCAAATCATACATCCGTAACATTATACAATAAAAAGGCTTCATTTCCAAGAAGACTTTGAAATACTGAAGTCATACTTCCAATTGATATCCTTTCACTCACATCTCTCCTGGATGTCTAAAGGCGGGCCTTCATAATTATATACAAAGGTCCGCCTTCCTCTATTGATTTGCTTCATATTTTCATTCAACGGTGCAGTATAAATTTCCTTACCCCAATATCTCAGATGTTTTCCACTATATTATTACAACTGCCCTATGCTTCTATTGGAAGTACAGCTTTCCTGTATTCCTTCCAGATGCCTGACATTGCCTGATATCCCGGGGTTACTATAGATACCGCTTTTCTTGGACCATAAATCCTTACAAGCTCCCAGGCACCCTTTATCAAAACCTCCTGCACTTTATTCATATGGGAGTCTAATTGTGCCATAAGTTCACCGCACTTTGCCTTATCTATGGTTCTTAACAACATTATGTCCATTTCTATCAGCATAGAAGCACATTTATATATATCCTGGATATCGCTTTTTAGTTCATCACTTCCTGCATCTTGATGAATGTTGTTCAACATCAGCAAAATATGCTCCCCCATGTCGTCGAAAAGGTATATAGACCTGATAACATAAATGCCCCTGCAGGTTTTGAGATCCTTCAGCATTTCGGCTAAAACCATGATTGAGGCATTGGTATTCTTCAGAACCTCCAGCATTAACCCCCTTAGAATTTCCATAAAAACCTCCCGGTCTATTGATATATCTTTTCAGTTTTGCAGGCATATAGGGTTTTAAACTCAACTATAAACTAAAGTTAAGTTTCGTTCTTAAAACCCTTAAAATAATACAATTGACTCACAAGCAATATCACTATCTATAATATGCACTCTGTAAAAAAGTGTTAATATAATAACTTAGTTATTCTTATCATCATGGAATATTTGATCAATGGCTATTACCAGTGACAGTATGAAGGCATGGTTTTCCGAATCGCTTATATCCACTTCGTAGGTATCGCTGAAAGCCATCATCTTCTTGTAGATATCAGCCACCATATACCCATCCTTAAATACCTTGAAACTATATGCAAAGATATTCCCTTCAACATAAAAGTTTCCAAAACGGCTTTCAATGTGCATCCTGGGCTTGAAAAAAGAAAATTCCTTCTTTAATACCGCTGCAAGGGAATTATCCATATAGATATGGTATTCCGGCAGAAATTTAAAAAGCTTCTGCTCAATATATACAAGCTCCCTGTCATCCATTGTATATAATCTTAACTTATTTCCCAGGCTGAATACTTTTCCAATGACCTTAAAGGCATCGTACCCCTCGAAAGTCCTAACAGTAAAATTATCACCAAAGCTGAATATTTTTTCACGAATAATAAACCGCATAACCTTCCCCCCTTTGTATAATTGTACCAAAAACCTCCATTACATGTAAATATAGCATTTCCCTCCATCTATGAATTTCTCTGCCTTGTCCATATGAAGCGGTGTTGTCTTTTAAAATGTGATAACGTATACTTAAGCTGAGTGAATTTTAACATTAGCAAATTCATTTGGAAAATACCGAAGCTTCAACGGTCTTTTCCAAGTGAAAGATTCTGTTATAAATTCACTCAGCTATTAAGATGTGTTATCTGATTCCAGGAGGTTGAAATACTATGGCAAAATATGTAATGGCTCTTGACCAGGGAACTACAAGTTCCAGGAGTATACTTTTCAATGAAAAGGGACAAATTATTGATATGGCTCAAAAGGAATTTACGCAGATTTATCCAAAGTCAGGATGGGTAGAACATAATCCCATGGAGATATGGTCCAGCCAGTTTAGTGTTGCTGCGGAAGTCATGGCAAAATTAAATGTCTCTGCAGAGGATATAGCAGCTATCGGCATTACAAATCAAAGGGAAACCACCATTGTATGGGACAGACACACCGGGATACCGGTATATAACGCAATTGTGTGGCAGTGCAGAAGAACTGCAGAGTACTGCGACGAGCTGAAGGCTCAAGGCGAGGACAAGATAATAAGAGGAAAAACCGGACTCATATTGGATGCTTACTTTTCCGGTACAAAAATCAAGTGGATATTGGATAATGTGCCCGGAGCAAGGGAAAAGGCGGAAAAAGGCAGCCTGCTCTTCGGTAACGTAGACACCTGGCTCATATGGAATCTCACCAAAGGCAAGGTTCATGTTACTGATTATACAAATGCTTCAAGGACGATGCTTTTCAATATATATGATTTATGCTGGGATGACGAATTGCTGGAGCTGTTTGACATCCCAAAATCCATGCTGCCTGAGGTAAAGCCTTCAAGCTGCGTATATGGGGAAACGGATCCCTCACTGTTTGGTAAACCTGTCGCTATTGCCGGTGATGCCGGCGATCAGCATGCAGCTCTCTTCGGCCAGACATGTTTCAGCGAAGGTACTGCGAAAAATACCTATGGTACAGGCTGTTTCCTGCTAATGAATACAGGAGAACAAGCTATTAAATCGAAAAATGGCCTGCTTACCACCATTGCCTGGGGTGCTGATGGAAAGGTTGAATATGCACTGGAAGGGAGTATTTTCATTGCCGGTGCGGCTATCCAGTGGCTAAGAGACGAACTTAGAATGATTAAGAGTGCTGCAGACAGCGAAGCCTACGCAGCAGCAGTAGAAGATACTAACGGTGTCTATATTGTACCAGCCTTCGTAGGCCTTGGCGCCCCATATTGGGATCCTTATGCAAGAGGAACCATTGTGGGCCTCTCAAGGGGTGCAAAGAAGGAACACTTGATAAGAGCGGCTTTAGAGTCATTGGCCTATCAAACCTATGATGTATTGAGGGCCATGCAGGATGATTCAGGCATTACTCTAAAGGCCTTGAAGGTAGACGGTGGAGCCTGCGCAAACAACTTTTTAATGCAATTTCAATCTGATATCCTCGGTGTTCAGGTGGATAGGCCTCAGGTCACGGAAACTACAGCCCTGGGGGCAGCCTATTTAGCCGGGCTTGCCGTAGGTTACTGGGCAAGCAAGGAGGATATCTCTGCAAACTGGGCAATATCAAGGACCTTTACTCCTTCCATGGAGGAGGATAAGAGAGAGTTACTCTTGAGGGACTGGCATGATGCTGTGGGCAGATCCCTGGGCTGGGCAAAGGACAGATAAATAATTTACCCCTTTTGATTTCCCTGATTATCTGTCTTTTCAGTACCTTTTTTAATTTCCCAGGATGTTAAAACTGTCAATACAACCCTTAATATTATTACTGTGCCCAGTATCATCAGTTCATTCATGCTGCGTACTGTTACAGTCTTGATTATCTCACTGGCCAGTTTGAATTCCAGCGCCAGTGCAACGGCTTCGGCAAATTCAATCTTTATTTTATTCTGGTCTGCCTTTCCGAAGTTCCTCAGGTACTTGCTAAAGGCTCTTATGCCGGAAAAAAGCATGATTATGATTCCCATAATCTCCAAAAAATGAACAATATAAGGTACAGCACCTTCAAGAAGTTTTGTAAGCAGCATATCGAATCGCCCCCTGATTTTTCACTTATAGTATTTTCCATCAGGCCGGGAAAAAATACATCTTTGGAAGATTGGTAAAAACATTATAAATGAGAAGGCCCGGATAGATGACTTTTTTTCATCTATCCAAGCCTTACCCAATTCACTCGATATCTATGTGTTGATAATCTGCTGTTACAGATGCGGAAATTTAAACCTTAAAGTATTCGCCTGAGAAAATATCGAATCTTCAACGATTTTTCGGAGGTGATAAATTCAAACATAAACTCACACATCTATATATAGAACACACTAAAAGTCTTACATTGTGCC